>DASUDK010000138.1:0-9051 GCA_036275655.1 Limnobacter sp.
GCGCATGTCGTCGGTCTCTGGCTTAAAGCTCAGGCCCCACATGGCAAAGGTCATGTTGCTCAGGTCTTCGCCAAAGCGCTGGATGATTTTTTCCACCAACACACGCTTTTGCCTCTGGTTGCTGGTGTTCACCGCACGCAAAATGGACAGGTTCTGCCCAGCGTCTTCGGCCGTGCGTATCAGTGCCTTCACATCCTTGGGGAAGCATGACCCGCCGTAGCCGCACCCAGCGTATAAAAAGGAGTAGCCAATTCGGGGATCGGAGCCTATCCCAGCGCGTACCTGCTCAATGTCTGCGCCGATTTTTTCGGCAAGATTGGCCAGCTCATTCATGAAACTGATGCGTGTGGCCAACATGGCGTTGGCGGCGTATTTGGTGAGCTCTGCCGAGCGCACGTCCATGGCCAACAGGCGCTCGTGGTGGCGTTGAAATGGCGCATACAGGGCCTTCATCATGCGCAATGCACGTTGCCCAGACGGGGTTGAGTCGGTGCCAAGCACAATGCGATCTGGCCGGAGAAAATCATCAATGGCAGCACCCTCTTTCAAAAACTCAGGATTGGACACCACAGTGAATGGGTACAAAGCATTGCGCTGAATCAGCACGCGTCGCACCTCGTCGGTCACGCGTTCGCCCGTACCAACAGGCACGGTGGATTTGTTGATGATCACCTTGAAGCCATTCATGTGGGTCGCGATCTGGTGCGCAACGGTCAACACATGTTTTAAATCGGCACTGCCGTCTTCGCGCGGGGGCGTACCCACACAAATAAAAACCAGCTCGGCATGGTTGGCGGCCTCTTCAATGCAGGTGGTGAATTCCAGACGCTGTTCGCGCAAATTGCGCTGCAACAGTTCGTCCAGGCCCGGTTCATAGATGGGGCTCTCGCCCGCGCTCAGCTTGGCAACTTTGGCGGAGTCAATGTCGCAGCAGAGCACCTTGTTGCCCACTTCAGCCAGACAGGCCGCTGTGACCAAACCCACGTAACCACCGCCAATGATGGACACACGCATAAAACACACCTTGTTTGTGTTGGAATGGGTGCAGTGTGTTGCGGCACTGTTGCCTGCGTTTGACAGTTTTGGGACGGAAATATGACAGACGCCCGATGGCCCAGGGCTTGCTGATTTTAAGAGAATAGGAACTGCTGGGAAACGCGATTAAACACGCGGCAGGGGCGTGGAGAAGGTCTGCCAAAAATGAGCTCGGTTGGGGTTTGCGGCAAAGCAAGCCTACAAGGCCAGAATCAATTCACTTTGCCGCAACACGCCAGCCCGGCATTATTGCAAACGGGGGGAAGCATCCGCTTGGCCAAGACGGCGCAGTTGATGCACCACAGCCACTGCAAATTGACCCACCACCAAACAGCCCGCTGCCAACAAATTGGGGCCTTCAAGACCGGTGGCGTTGATGTACTGCACGCCAGCGTTCACTGTAAAACCTGTGATGAGGATGGACATGAACAAGAGGCCAGGTGTGCGAACAACGGATTCGATGAAGTTTTTCATGATGTGATCCCTTTTACTTTGGTTGTTGCGAAATTCGGGTTTTCGCTTTGACCCGGCAGGATGTTTTCTGCATGGAGTTTATTGTGTACAACTGTTCACTAAATATCAATACATCATCGCCATTATTTTATCGAATACGGGCTCTAATTTTTACAAACCATTGTTTTATATACATTAAATTAACAATGATTTTTGTGTACACTTGAATTTTATAACTCCTTTGCCGTGTCCAGAGGTTGTTGCTTGCGCTTTGAAGCGCACCGGGGCCTTGTCCCTTGGCTTTGTTGCTTGCGCTTTGAAGCGCACCGGGGCCATGCCCCTTTGCGACGGCCAATCTGTGATTCCCTCCCTGAGCCTGACCTGAACTGAGGCCCACCCTCCAAAAAAGAGGTCGGGCTGGGCCTCTGCCCCTTCGGGTCACCGTTCATGCACGGCACGGTCGGGCAGATTGTCCTGAAGGTCGCTGCAGGGGCATTGGCTCCCGGTGGCTTCTGGGCGCGAGCGAGGCTGCGCAGGTGCTCAGTTGCCACGAACAGGCCCAGGCCGGTGCAGATGGCTTGGTGCGAGCATCCAGAAAACCTGCCCTTGCGTGCCGCAAAGGACCGGTGCCGCGCAACCGACAGGTTGCCGGCAGGGGCCGAGCCCGACCGCGCAGTTTTGTCGGGGCGGACCCAGGGCATTCAGGCCCAGCAAGGGAGATAAAGGTTTTCAGCGAGAAACAAGCCTCTGCTCGGCCTGTGGCCAGAAAAGTAGCTCGGCCTCGGGCCAGAAAGGTACATCTTTCGGCCTCGGGCAAGTAAAGAGGCGCAGCATCATGCCCCGTAAGTGGCATCCAGGTACTTCAAAATGTCCGCCGACTCATACATCGCCACACCCGTGTTGGGGTCAATCAGATAAGGCACTTGCACTTTGCCTGTGTGCTCTGCCAGCCAAGCCCGGTTGCGGGTGGTGCCTTTGGGACCTTTGAACAATTTGTCGCGGAACACGGGAGGTCCCATGTCGGTCATGGCGCCTTTGGGTGTGTTCTTCAACAAGTATGGGATTTCGAGTTCACACAAGCGTGCCCGCACGGGCTTGGAGTAAGGGCTGGATTCAAAGCTGTACAAAACCAAGGGCTGTTCGGGTGCTTTGGCGGGGCGTGCTTTCATGCCTTGAAAGCCGCTTGGGCGCGCTTGGAACAAGCTGGCCATCACCGAGCTGCCCACGGCAAGTCGTCGCCCCAAGCCACGCTGGCTCTTGATTCTGCTTTGGTAGGTGGACGCCAGGTAATCGATGATGTCGGCGGACTCATTGATCACCACACCGGTGTTGTCGTCCACCAGCAAGGGGAATTTGGTGCCAGGCTTCAGCGCCTTGGCTTCAGGGCGGAATCGTTTGCCACCGGCTGGGCAAGGCAAAATCATCACATCCAGGTCCATTTCGCAGAGGGCTTCTCGCACCAAGCGGCAGAATGGGCTGATCTCAATGTCATACAGCTTCAAAGGTTTTTCGGGTGTTTTTTTGGCTCGGGCGGTGATCCCTGTGCCCCGCCAACCGCGTGCGGTGCCTGCCAACAGATTCAATACGGCGTCGATTTGTGTGCTCATGGCGTTGTGTCTCCTGCAAAGTGTGGCTATTTTGTGGGCCAAACAGGTTTGCGTGTAGGCAATTCCTCCTAGGCCGCTGGATTGCTTGTTACTATTTTCAAAAAACCAACGCCTTTGGAGTGCAATTTTGAAAAAACTGCTGTTGATCAACGGTCCCAACTTGAACCTGCTGGGCACACGCGAACCTGGCATATACGGCCACATGACCCTCACAGACATTGAAAAGGCGCTCAAAGCCCAGGCGGAAACAGAAGGATTCGAGTTGCTCACTTACCAAAGCAACCACGAGGGCGCCTTGATTGACCGCATCCACAAAGCAAAAACAGAGGACGTGGCGGGCATTGTGATCAACGCTGGCGGATTTACACACACCAGCGTGGCACTGCGCGACGCTTTGGCCGGGGTGGGCATCCGTTTTATTGAGGTGCACCTCTCCAACATTCACAAGCGGGAATCGTTCCGGCAACAAAGTTACCTGTCAGACATTGCAGAGGGTGTGATTTGCGGGCTGGGTTGGCATGGGTACGCCAGCGCTTTGAGGTACTTGAATACCCACAACGCCTGACGACAAACGACTGGGCGGAATCCGTTTCAAGGCACGGTGGGTATCAGCAGGACGTCCCACCACCCCAGTCCATCATGTTTTCAATCCTTTCAAAGCTGTCGATGGCTTTTTGTCTGGCCAGTTTGCTGCTTGCCTGCGGTGGAGAGAACCCCGCACAGACCAACACCCGTGTCGCCATGCAAGCCAATGAATCAGCGGTGGTGGGCGCATGGGCCACGGCCCCTTATGGTCCGTATCCGCTGGGTCCATTGACACGCGATGGAACACCCACCCCTGGGGCACCCGAAGTGGCCTTGTTTCCTGGCAATCAGGCCAACAACCAAAGCTTCCGGATGATTATTCACCCCACCATCGGTGGACAAGCGTTGCGAGTGCGGCTGAGCAACCTGGTGGGTGACAGGCCAATTCGGTTTGAAAACATTTCCATTGCGAAGGGCAACCCCTTAACGCCCAACATCGAGGCATCCACCCAGACGCTCTTAACGGTTCGGGGCCAAGCGTTTGGTGTGGCACAAGCCGGTGAAGAGTTGATCACGGACCTGATTCCATTTGTGTTTGAGGCTGGCGAAGACCTGGCGGTGAGCTTCCATGTGGCCGGCGAAAGTGGCCCAATGACCTGGCATGCGGTGAGTTTTGCACCGCAATTCATTGCCCGCCCCAACAGTGGGGACCAAACCCAGGACGCAACAGGCACAGCCTTTCAACAGGTGTCTGTTGGCTGGTTTTTCATTTCTGGGCTGGATGTGCTCAATCCGCAAGCCAAAGGCGCCTTGGTGACGATTGGTGACTCCATCACCGATGGCGCTTACCAGGTCTTGAACCAAAGATGGCCAGACTTTTTGGCACAAAGGTTACAGGCTGCTGGCGAAACCGTCGGCGTGTTGAACCAGGGCATCAACAGCAACACGGTCACCGATGCGCGAGATGGCGCGGCTGGACCGCCTTTGGTCAAGCGCTTTCAGCGCGATGTCCTAAGCCGCAGCGGCGTGAAGTCGGTGCTCATTCTGGAGGGCACCAACGACCTGGGGGCTGGGGTGGACGCGCCCGAGATCATCGAGGGTCTGAAAACCGTGATTGCACAAGCGCGGGAAGCGGGACTGTGCGTATACCTGGGCACCATTTTGCCGAGGGCAGACGTCGCTTTCGGGTGGTTTCCAGACGGACCCACGGTGAAAGAGCCACGCCGCCAGGTCTTGAACGCGTGGATTAGAACCACCGACCTCGCCGACGGTGTGCTTGATTTTGACGCCGTGATGCGCCTGCCAGGCGCCGAGATGTTGCCCAATGCGGCGCTGTACACGCCAGATTTGCTGCACCCCAACAGCCTTGGATTCAAAACCATGGGCGATGCCATAGACCTTGAGACCGTGCTTGGGGGATTTGGCAGGCCCAGGCGCTGCAAACAATAAACCCCGCACGCGGCGGGGTTTGGCAAGGGGGTGCTGCAAGCCGCGTCAGGACGCTTTCAAGGCCTCTTCCTTTTTGTGACGAATGGACGACATGTAAGCCGCCACAATAAAGGCAACACCAATGAGGCCGGTGATGACTTCCGGCACGTGGTACTGCGTGCCCACAAACATGATGATGGACAACACGCCGATGGCGTAATGGGCACCATGCTCCAGATACACGTACTCTTGAAGCACGCCACGCTTGACCAGGTCGATGGTGATTGAACGCACAAAGATTGCGCCGATCGCCAAGCCCAGCATGATGATGACCACGTCGCGGGTCACAGCAAACGCACCCACCACGCCGTCAAAGCTGAAGCTGGCGTCCAACACTTCCAGGTACAAAAATGCCGAAAACCCCATTTTGCCGACCATGCTCACGGCACCACCGCCCACATTATCCTGGCCGGTCATCTCTTTGAGGCGCTGCTCAAACAACTGGTCCAGGGTGTTGATGGCCACAAACAGCACAATGCCGGTTACGCCACTCAACAGCACTTTGTATTGCAAGGCGTCGTCAATGGCCATGGCGGTGATGATCACCACGCACAAAGCGATCAGCGCGGCCACACTCTCCAGTTTGCCCAAGGCTGACAAGCGCATTTCAATGGGCTTGAGCCAGTGAATGTCGCGCTCGGGGTCGAGCATGAACTTGAGGAACACCATGAACAGGAAAGAGCCACCAAAGGTTGCGATCATGGGATAAGCATCGGTCAGCACCGTGCCATAGCGCTCTGGATCGTCCAGCGCCATGTTGATCACTTCCATGTTGCTAAGCCCAGTGATCACCGAGACGATGACGATGGGGAACACCAGGCGCATGCCGAACACGGCGATCAGAATGCCCACGGTGAGGAACATTTTTTGCCAAAATTCGGTCATGTTGCGCAGAACGGCTGCATTGACCACCGCGTTGTCGAAAGACAGGGAAATTTCTAGAATGCCCAACACAACCACCAACCACAGGGCCGTGAGCAAGCCCATGCCCGAGTGCACGCCCCACCACAGGGCCAAAGCGGTGCACACCGCTGAAAAAACCAAAGAAAATCCGTAAGTTTTAAGCACAAAGACCTCGACAGAGCAGCAAAAAATTGTCGCCCAGTGTATCGCTTATTTTCGGGCCGTCAACCCGAGTTTTCCACAAGTGCTGGGCCCTTGAATACAAACAGATTACAGGGAATGTTCAGTTGTGGGCGTTTTATGTAAAGATGGGTTAAAGCATGAACAAATTCCGGCAGACTGTGGTCTGATGAGCACTCCAAACAATAACGACAACCCGGACATGAAGCAGCAAACCAAAGCAGGTGGTCACCGCCCAATTGCCCAGACCGGACTGGGCGCCCGATTGGGCATTGCCTTGTTGGCCCTGGCGCTCACCGCTTGCGCCTCGATCAAAGACCAGCGGCCGCAAATCGACATCAAAACCGCCCATGCGAATTTCAAGCCGCTGGTGGCGCCAGGCGCTGAACAGCCGCCGGCCCAATGGTGGACTGACTTTGCAAGCCCCCAACTGACCAACCTGATTGAAAGAGCACGGGCGGACAACCTCACCCTGGCTGCAACCGAGGCCCGCCTGCGCGCTGCGCGGGCCAGCGTGCAGGCAGCCAATGCAGGTTATTTTCCCAGCCTCACCTTGAATGCGGGTCGGCAAGAAAACACAGTCAAAGGGGTGAGTATTCAAGGGCAGGCGACCAACAACCGGGGGCTTTTTACGTCTGCATCTTTTGTGGCCAGTTATGAGCTTGACCTGTGGTCGCGGGTGCGCAGCACCGCGCAGGCCGCACAATACCAATTGCAAGCCAGTGAGTTTGAGCTGAAAGCGGCCGAGATCAGCATCGTGGCGGATTTGGCAAGCACCTGGGCACAGTGGGTGGCGGCTGAGCAAACTGTGACTTTGCTGGACAATGAACTCAAAGGCTTTAAAACCAATCTGGACTTGGTGGAGTTGCGATTTCGCCAGGGCATCGCGGTGGCCTCGGACGTTCTTCAACAACGGCAATTGGTGGAATCGGCGCAGGGCAGCCTGGCCCAGGCACAGGCCAATCGAGATGTGCTGCTCACCGCGCTGGGCATTTTGGTGGGAGAACCACCCAACCAACTGGGCTTGAGCAGCGAACCCATGCCCACGCTGGGGCCCCTGCCCGCCACGGGCGTGCCCTCGGCGGTGCTCAATCGCAGGCCAGACGTTCAACAAGCCTGGATGCAAGTGCTGGCCGTGGACCGCAATGTGGCCGCCGCCATCGCCAACCGCTTTCCACAAGTCAGTTTGCGAGCCAGCTTCAGCGATCAAACTCGAAGCAGTGATTTTTTGTTCGACAATTGGGTGCGCAATTTGAGCGTAAATCTGGTTGCGCCTTTGTTTGACGGCGGTGCGCGCTCGGCCGAGGCGGACCGCCAACGGGCTTTGCTGGACCAGGCAGTGGCGCAATACCAGGCCGCAGCGCTCAATGCGCTGGCCGATGTGGACAATGCGTTGGTGCAGGAAAGCCGACAACGCGAGTTGGTGAGCAGCACCGCACGCCAGCTTGAGCTGGCTGAGCTCAGCCTGCAAAGGCTGTTTGCAGGTTACCGAAATGGCACGGTGGACTACATTGCCATTTTGAATGCCCAACAAAGCACCAGCCAACTTCGGCGCAATCTGCTCAATGCCCGCCAGCAGTTGCTGGATTTCAGGATTTCGCTGTACAGGGCAATCTCGGGCGCCCTCCCCAACACTTGAACCAACACGAAGTACATAATGAATACAGACAAAAAGCTTGAACACAAGCCCTTGTTCAAACGCCGGTGGGTGCAGGGTGTGCTGGTGGTGGCCGTGCTCGGCGCGGGCGTGCTCGCGTCGGAGGTGCTGATTGCCACCGCCCCCAGCGCCAGCCGAAAGCCACCTGAAAGGCAGGCCCGACTGGTGACCACACAAACCGTGCAAGCGGGCGACCATGCAGTCAAGCTGCTGGGGTATGGCACTGTTCAGGCAGAGCAACAAATCAACTTTCAAGCCCGGGTGAGCGGCACGGTTAAAAAAATCGGCCCCAAATTTGTGCCTGGCGCCACCTTCAAGCAAGGGGAGGTTTTGGTCGAGCTGGACCGCACCGACTATGAGATTGCTCTCCAAACGGCGCAAGCCAGCCTTGCCCAAGCACAATCGGCATTGAATTCAGAGCAAGGCAACCAGGTGGTTGCGCAAGCGGATTTTGACCTGCTCGGGCTGGATGTGAACGAGCGCGAGAAAGCCTTGATTTTGCGCAAACCCCAACTGGAAGCTGCCAAGGCCAATGTGCAATCTGCCCAGGCCGCCGTTGCACAAGCGCGTGTCAACCTGGAGCGCACCGTGCTGCGTGCACCTTTTGATGGTGTGGTGGTGAGCCGAGAGGCGAGCGTGGGTGCCCAGGTGAGCGCCAGCACCAACCTGGGCGTGCTGGCCAGCAGCCAAAATTTTTGGGTGACCACGGGTGTGCCACAGGCGGACCTGCAGTGGATCCGATTCCCCGGGGGCGGCCAGGCGGGCTCCACCGTGTGTGTGAGTGATGCAAGCCGTGCAGAAGACCATTGCCATCCAGGCCGTGTTCTGAGTTTGCAAAGCAGCGTGCAGGACAACGGTCGGCAAGCCCAGGTGCTGGTGGAAGTACCTCGCAGCAAAAAGCAAGGCCTGCAACCCTTGCTGCTCTCGCAGTATGTGAAGGTTCGATTCGATGGCATCACCGTGCCCAAGGTTTTCAAACTGGACCCCGCCCATGTGCGTGGCAACACGGTGTGGATTAACGAGCAAGGCGAACTGGATGTGCGCAACGTGCAGGTGGTGTTCAGATCATCTGAGTATGTGTTGGTGGGCGAGGGCCTGAAGGACGGGGAAGAAATCATCACTTCCAACCTGGGGGCCGCCATCCAAGGCATGGCCATTCGCACTGGCGAACAAACACCCGCAAAACCTTGAAGGGACGAGCAC
>DASUDK010000139.1:0-12700 GCA_036275655.1 Limnobacter sp.
TCATACGGTGAAGGGACAAGCAATGACAGAACACACCTCCAAACAATATGACGCCGAGCTGGAGTCTCTGCGTTCCCGTGTACTTCAAATGGGCGGTTTGGTGGAAAATCAGATCGTGTCTGCCATTGAGGGCTTGGGTGCATCCGACACCAATATTTTCAAGGAAGTAATTCGCCGCGAGCAAGAGGTCAACCAGATCGAGTTGGAGATCGACGAGCTCTGCAACCACATTCTGGCTCGGCGTCAGCCTGCCGCTGTGGATTTGCGCTCGGTGATTGTGGCCATCAAAATGATCCGTGACCTTGAGCGCATTGGCGATGAGGCCGAAAAAGTGGCTCGCATGGGGATGATGATTGCCGAGGCGGGTAAAAATTTTGTACCCAAGGTGGATTTGCACCGCATCGCAAGCAATGCCATCGCCATGCTGCGCAAGGTGCTCGACTCTTACGCTCGGGTCAACGCCGTGTCTGCCGCTGAGGTGGTGCGCGCTGATTTGGAAGTGGATGACGAGTTTAAGGCGATTTTGCGTCAGCTGATCACTTTCATGATGGAAGACCCACGCACCATTTCCCGTTCTATTGAGATTTTGTTTATTGCAAAAGCCATTGAGCGGATTGGCGATCATTCCAAGAACATGTCTGAGCATGTGGTTTACATGGTCAAGGGCCGGGATGTGCGTCACCAAGGTCCTGAAAAAGTGGCGCAGGAAGCCCAAGGCAACTGATGTTGTTGCTCAATGCCCCTTATTGAGCATTGCGGTTGCCCAACATGAGGTAAGCCACGGCGATGTTGCTGATGGTGCAGGCTGCCAAAGCCGCCACCGTGTAAAAAAACACGCAGGCGTAAATGCCGAGGTGCTCAAAAATCGCGCCCAGTCCATACATGAGCAACATCACCACCAGCCAGCGCCAGAGATACACCTTCAGGTGGTGGCGTTGTGCGCGATTGTGACGCAGAGCGGCGCTGCGCTGGTAGACCTCGCGCACATTGACGTCCCTGAACATCCATTGAAAGAAAAAGTACCTGAACAGCACGCTGTGGGTGAAGTTGGCCATGGCTTGCTCCTTCCTCGCACACCCAGTATGCAAGCAGCCGACCAATAAGAAAAGCCCCTGTTCAGAGGGGCTTTTTTGTGCATCATCTTGGTGTGTTGGTCTAGTCGGCTTTGGGGGGGACGTAGCCTGCGGCGCGCTCTGCGCCTTCACCAAAAAAGTGCTTTTCCATTTGTTCCATGAGGTATTTGCGGGCGCGTGCATCGGCCAGGCTGAGTCGGTTTTCATTGACCAACATGGTTTGCAGTTTGAGCCACTCTTGCCAGGCCTGTTTGGACACGTTTTCGAATATTTTCTTGCCCAGTTCGCCCGGTGCTGGGGGGAAATCCAGACCTTCGGCCTCTTTGCCCAGTTTGATGCAATTGACGGTGCGTGCCATGTTCACTCCTTGTTGGCGGATTTCTATATTCGGCTGTATTTTACAAAATCAAAGGTCCATGCGCGCTCGGCGGTGGCTGGATTGGCTATTCGCTCTACTTCTTTGAATTGATCCCTTGACCAAGCTGGAAAATGCGCATCGCCGTCAAAGGCCTGGTGTATCTCTGTAAGCACCATGGTATCAACGCAATCACTCGCCAGGGCCTGTGCGTATAAGTTGCTGCCGCCGATGAGGTAGACCTGTGGAAAGTGTTGAAGCCATGCCAGCGCCGCCTGCAAGCTGGGGGCGCATGCGATTGCTGTTTGGTTACCTGCAGGCAGTGGGTCGGGATAACGAACCACAAAGCGGGGGCTGCCATCGGCGGCGGGCGAGGCTTGCCACTGTGGGTTGGTACTGACCACCACGTTGAGCCGGCCAGGCAGTGGCCTGTTGATGGATTCGTAGGTTTTGCGGCCCATCAGCACAGGGCAGCCCAGCGTGGTTTGCTTGAAAAAAGCGAGGTCTTCGGGAAGGCGCCATGGCAGGCTGTTGTTGATGCCAATCACGCCATTGCTGGCCACCGCTGCAATCAGTGAGACTCTCATCGTTGGGCTTGCCTACACGGCCACAGGGGCTTTGATGTGAGGGTGGCTCACATAGTCCACAATCTCAAAATCTTCAAAGCGGTAGTCAAAGATGCTCTCTGGTTTGCGATGAATTTTTAGTTTGGGTAGGGGGTAGGGCTCACGGCTGAGCTGCAAGGCCACTTGCTCCATGTGGTTGCTGTAGAGGTGACAGTCACCGCCAGTCCATACAAAATCGCCCACATCCAACCCGCATTGCTGCGCGACCATGTGGGTGAGCAAGGCATAGCTCGCAATGTTGAAGGGAACACCCAGAAAAATATCAGCGCTGCGCTGGTAGAGCTGGCAGCTCAATTTGCCATCGGCCACGTAAAACTGAAACAAGGCATGGCATGGGGGCAGCTTCATGTTTTCAATTTCGGCCACGTTCCAGGCGCACACAATGTGGCGTCGCGAATCGGGGTTGCTTTTTAGCTGCTGCATGAGTTGCGCAATTTGGTCAATGTGACGGCCATCTGCGGTGGGCCAGCTTCGCCACTGCACGCCGTACACCGGGCCCAGGTTGCCTTGTTCGTCGGCCCACTCGTCCCAAATGCTCACGCCGTTTTCTTTGAGGTACTTGATGTTGCTGTCGCCCATCAGAAACCACAGCAGCTCGTGAATGATGGAGCGCAGGTGCAGCTTTTTGGTGGTCACCAGCGGGAATCCCTCTTGAAGGTTAAACCGCATCTGGTGGCCAAACACAGAGCGCGTGCCAGTGCCTGTGCGGTCCATTTTGTTGGTGCCGTGGTCCAGCACATGCTGCATCAAGTCGTGGTACTGTCGCATGGTGATTGTGTGGGGGAAGGGGTTGGCAATCACCTAGAAGTTTACCTTTTTGCGAGTGGCTTGCGCTCTGCCAGTCCTCAATCTGCGAGCTTGACCATTTTCTTTTCTGCTTGTTGGTCGATAAATTGAAGGCTAGCCAGTTTTGCATACAAACCTTGCCGAGCCACCAATTCTTTGTGTGTTCCCATTTCGACGATGCGGCCTTGGTCCATCACGACGATTCGGTCGGCAGCCATCACAGTGGCCAATCGGTGCGCAATAATTAGAGTGGTTCTGCCGTGTCGGCTTTTTTCGATGGCTTGTTGCACCAAGCGCTCGCTCTCCGCATCCAGGCTGGCGGTGGCCTCGTCCAGCAAGAGCAAACCAGCATTGCGCAGCACGGCGCGGGCAATCGACACACGCTGGCGCTCCCCGCCACTCAAGCGCACGCCTTTTTCACCCACCTGTGTTTTTAAACCCTGCGGCATGCGGGCCACAAAGCCACTGGCGGCTGCATCGGACAGGGCTTGCTGCACGTCCGCTTCACTGGCCTGTTCTTGGCCATAACGCACATTGCTTTCCAGGGTGCCAGAAAAAATAACCGGTTCTTGAGACACATACGCGCAATTGGCTCGCCACTGTTCCAAGTGCAAATGCTCCAAAGGCTGGTTTTCAATCAGGATTTGACCGCTGTTCACGTCGTACCAACGCAACAACAAATTGAAGAGGGTGGATTTTCCTGCTCCGGAGGGTCCCACCACAGCCACTGTCTCGCCGCGGCGTATATGCAGATTAAAGTCGTGTAGCACGGGTTTGTCAGGGGCAGAGGGGTAAGCAAACTCGACGTGATTGAATTCAATGTGGAATCCGCCTTGTTTGGGCGGGGGCGGCAGGCCGTGGCGGTGAATGGTGGTGTTCAAATTGAGCAATTCCACCAGCCGTTCGGCTGCGCCTGCGGCTCTCTGAAACTCGCCGAGCACTTCAGAGATGGCGGCAAAGCCAGCGCCCACAAAAGCTGCATACATCACGAACTGGGCCAGTTCGCCGCCTGTCATTTCACCAGTGGCCACGGCGCGGGCGCCCATCCACAGCACCACAACCAAACCAGAAAATGCAAGGCCAATCGCCACAAACACCAAAGCAGCCCGGTTCACTGAGCGTCGCCTGGCGGTTTGGTAGGTGTGTTCACTGGCCCGCTCAAATTTGGCAGTCTCGGTGTGTTCTTGGTTGAAGGCTTGCACTGTGGTGATTTGGTTCAGCACCTCTTGGGCAATCGCGCTGCTGTCAGCCAGTTTGTCTTGGCTGGCTCGGGACAGTTTGCGTACCCGCCTGGCCAACACCACGACGGGGATCATCACGACAATCACCAACACCAGCACCGCGCCCGACAGAACGGGGCTGGTCAGCACCAGCATGACCAGCCCGCCCAGCATGGTGAGCCCGTTGCGCAGGGCAAATGAGAGGCTGCTGCCCACGAGGGTTTGAATCAGGGTGGTGTCGGCCGTGAGTCGCGAGAGTACCTCGCCCACTTTGAGGGTTTCAAAAAACTCTGGCCGTTGCAACAGCAAATGCCCATACACCTTGTTGCGCAAGTCTGCTGAAACCCGCTCACCCAGGGTGGTGACCAAATAAAAGCGTAGGGCACTGGCCACGGCCAACACAAAGACCAAAGCAAGCAGGCCTGCAAATGCGCCTGTGAGGCCCTCGGGGTGCTGGCCCGCCAAAAAGCCGTTGTCGATGAGCCAGCGGAACATGACCGGCAAGGAAAGGGACATGGCAGCGCCCAGCAGCAGGGCTGCCACAGCGGCAGCGGTCCATGCACGATGTGGCGTCACCAGGTGGACAAGGGTAGAACCAAGGGTTTTGAATTTGGACATACAGACCTACAGTTTCATGGGGCGATCATACCCGGTCATTTCCAGGTAGCCCTGTCCCCATGGTTCGCCTTGCGCAGTTTTTACACGCACAGCGCCCTCCCAGTACAAGGTGCCGGTGCTGGCCCGGGCGTCCAGTTCCTGGTCGTCCATCAGGGGTTCCAGCAAAAGCTCCAGGCCCGCTGCGCGCACCCGCTGGACCACCGGGTAGGTCACACCGGTGCGTGTGGATTTCCAAGTGCGCAGCGTTTCAAAACCCGCTTTGCTGGTGTTGCGCAGGGTGCCATTGCCTTGGCGCAAAGCGCCATGCGTCCAAACAGGTGGATGGTTGGAGTCCTGGTGCCGAATCTGGAAGGCCATGAGCGACTCGCCTTTCAATCCATGCAGGCCCACCCAATCCCAGCCTTGTGCATCTGGCGCCAGCACCGTGCTGGACCATTCATGGTCCATCCAAAACACGCCTTCTGCCGGAAATTGTTTGCCATCCACGCGTATTTGCCCACTGCATTGCATGTGGGGCAGGGTGATGTAATGGCTGGATTGCTCTGGCCGTGGCCCCTTGCGGGAATAGCCCTGCTCGCCCTGCAGCCAAGGGGCTTGTGTGGCCTGCATGCCAAGGTTCAACCCAAGCGCACTGGTTTGAATATTGCATTCCCAACGTTCGCCTGTGCGGGTGTGCAAGCGCCAATTGGGCATTTGCAGATTCAATGCTTCAGTTTCGGTGGTTTGTATGTTTGCACCGCCGCTGCCAGCGCGCCGAATGATCTGGTCGTGCACCAGCTTGCCTTTGTTTGGGATGGCGAGCGCTGCGTGCGCCAACAGGAGTTGATCTGGTGCAAAACGGCTTGGGTTTTGCACATTCACATCGGGCGCTGACCTAAAAAACGTGATTTGTACACCAAAAGGCTGCGGCAGTGCCGGGCTGCTGAACCAACCCGTGAAATACCACCATTCGGTGCGGTAGGCCAGGTGAACGCCATGATCTCGTGGCAATTGCACAGGTCGCAGCGGGCTGGGTTGTGCATACACACGCGTGTTACTGGCCTGCGCCGCAAGCGGCAGCGCATGCATCAGGCCACCTGCGACCAAGGCCTGCAAGAGCGTGCGGCGTCTCATGCCCAATCCTCCTTGAGTTGTACCAGGAGGTCTTTGCCCAATTTGCCCCGCAATGCCAGCATCACTGTGGTGGTGGACATGACCAGCAAACCCATCACCATCACGGCGAGATCCCGCCAGGGCATGTGCCAGTTCATGGTCCAGTGAAAGGACTGTGGGTTGACGACAAACACCAGCACGGCGGCAAAAGCCAGTCCCATCATCATGCCCACCCCAGCGGCAAGCAAAGAGGCCAGCAAGGCCTCACTGCCAATGAGGCTGAGCAAGGTGCTGCGCTGGGCTCCAAGTGCGCCCAGCAAGGCAAACTCCCGTTTGCGTTGAAGTGCCATGGCCGAAAAGGTGGTGCCAACACCAAACAGGCCAATCACCACGGCTGCAATTTCCAATAGGTAAGTGACTGCAAAGCTGCGATCAAAAATGTCCAGGCTGACCTGTCGAATTTCACCTGGCTCGGCAAAGTCCACGCGGTCTTGCAGGGCAGTGCCCTCCAACGCCACCTCGATGGCTTTCACCGCCTCGCCCACGGTGACCCCTTCCCGCGGCCATGCCGCCGCCTGTGTGTCATCAAAAGCAATGCCGTGCCGTTCGGCCAGCAACGCCTTGGGCAGCACAATCGCCCCATGCTGGCGGGTGTAGTCACGCCAAACACCCATCACTGTGGCCGTGATGTGCACACCACCGTCCAGCGGCAGCAACAGCGTGTCGCCTGTGCGTTTGCCATACAGGTCGGCCACGGGTTCACTCACCCACACGGGCAGCGTGTTTGCTTGGGGGGTGTCAATTGTGGGGCCTGTCATGGGAAGGCGTGCGCTGGCTGCTTCGGTGGCAATGGGCCGCGCGATCAACTCAACTGCTGGACGAGCCGGGTCCAGAATCAGTGATTGTTGGCCCCAAAACTCCGCTTGGGCCAGCTCGGGAAGCCTGGCGATTTTTCTTTGAACATCGTTTGGAAAGACTTGCGTTTGCTGGCTTTGGGGTTTCATGTAAAGCGGGGCTGGCAGCACCTGATTTAACCAATCGTCCAAGGAGTGGCGGAAGCTGTAAATCATCACATGCATGGCCACCACCAGGGCAAAACTGGCCACCACCCCAGACAAGCCCACCGCCAGCAGATTGGGTGTGCTGGCCAAGCGTGCGCGGGCAAGGTGGCCGAGGTGGCCCAGGGCCGGGGGATGAGGAATAAACCACCGCACGAACAGGCCGATGCAGGCAATGCCGCCAAACAGGCCAAAGGCCACCGCCAGGTAGCCGCCCACCGGGATATTGCCCCTGGGTGGCACCCACAGGCTGAGTACTGCGGCTGCGCACAGGGCAAAGCCCAGCCAATGGGCGCGGTTGGCGAATTGTAGACCTGCTTCCTCAGTGCCAGCGCGCAGGCGCTGTTGCAAAGCCATACGCCCAGTTTGAAGTGCAGGCGCCAGCCCACCCAGCACCGTGGCCAGTGCGCCAAATAGTGCAAAGGTCACCGCATCTTGCCAAGCCATTTGCAATTGACCAGTGCTGGTTTCAAAGTAGCCCGCGCCCAGGTCCACCCCCAGTTGTGCCACAACCATTTGGGCCAGGCCAAATCCCAAAACCACGCCCGCTGTGCCACCCATTAGGCCGCAGCAAGCAGATTCAAACAACACCTGCGTGCGCAATTGGCCTGGTGTGCATCCCATGGCTGCCAACAAAGCCCATTGCCGAGCACGTTGGGCCACCGCCAGCATTTGGGTCGAAAAACTTAAAAATCCGCCGGTGAGCAATGCCACCATGGCGAGAATGGACAAGTTGGCCCGGTATGCCTGGGATACACTGGCGCCGCGACTGCCTTGCTCAGCAGGAGTTTCAAAACGGCCGAGGCTGGCCAGCTCGCTCGCATAATGCGTTGTAAAGACCTCTGGCGAGATGCCCTCACGCAGCTTGATGTCGATTCGACTCAGTTGCCCAAGCAGATTGAATCCAGCTTGCGTTGCGGCAATGTCGCTCACCACCAGCACTTGCCCAGCGCCTGCCGCAGGCACCGTGCCTGCCAGGTCCCAACGCCTTGACTTGCCTTGGTGTTGGCTGTGCAGCTGCATGGGGGCGCTGCTTTGCTCACCTTGCAAGGCTTGCATCAGTGCGGGGCTTGCGAACGCGTTGCGATCGTTCAGCATGGGGATGTTGCCCTCGCTGGCTTGAGTGCCTTGATCTGTGGCCTGACCCAGCAAATTGGGTGTTACCAGCGCAGCGGTGAACACATCCAGCCCAAGCCAACGCACAGGCCGCTCCATGCCATCAATGGCCACTTGCAATTCCAAAATCGGCGAGGCCACCGCGACTTCAGGCCATTGCACCACCGTCTCCAGCACGGATTCTGGCAGGCGCTCGCTGTGTGGCAACAATTGCAAATCGGCCGCCCCTGCAAATTGCCGCACGCCGCTGTTGAACTGCTCCAGGGCATGCTGATGAATCAGGTGAACCGCCAACCCCAAGCCCACACCCACGGCAATGGCCAGTGTGGCGATGCCCCATTTCATGGGCTGGTCTTTGAGAGCCCCCAGCAACAATTGCCAACGCAGCCGCATTGTCACAGGCCAGCGCATGGTGATTATGGCTCCTGGCTGAGGTGGTGCTTGGCCAAGCGCAGTTGATGGCCCAGTGCACTTGCTGCATGGTGCGAGTGGGTGACCATCACCAAGCCGCTTCCTTCTTGAGCACAGCTTTGTAGCAGCACTTGCAGCACATTGTCGGCGTTGTCTTCGTCCAAATTGCCAGTGGGCTCATCCGCGAGAATAAGTGGGGGTTTCAACGCCAGCGCGCGAGCAATTGCCACACGTTGTTGTTCCCCGCCAGAGAGTTCTCTGGGAAAGCTCCTGGTTTTGCCTTCCATGCCCACCTGGGCCAACAACGACATGGCGCGCGCGTGGTCAGGTTGCATCCCTGCCAGCAAAAAAGGCAACTCCACGTTTTGAATTGCATTGAGGTGCGGCATGAGGTAATAAGCTTGAAACACCAGGCCCACATGGCGCAGACGGCGCTTGGCCAGCGCCGCAGCAGACAAGTCGGACAGGGTTTGCCCATGCCATTGGACGGTGCCGGAGTCTGGTGTGTCCAGACCAGCCATCAAGTGCAGCAAAGTGGATTTGCCGCTGCCCGACTCGCCCACCACCGCCAGGCTTTCGCCCGATTGCAAGGCAAGCGCCACGTCTTTAAAAAGCTGCACCCCACCCAACCGTTTGGACAAACCTTCCACCCGCAACACGGGTTGAACATTCAGGGTGCTGCTTTGGTTTGAGCTCATTACTCGGACATGCCGCTTACGACGGTGTTGTAGCCTGCATCCACGTAAGTGATCTCTGCCGTCACGCCGCGTGCCAAATCCGACAACATGAAGGCGGCCACGTTGCCCACGTCCTCAATCGTCACATTGCGGCGCAAAGGCGCAGCGTCCTCCACGGCGTGCAAGATTTTGCCAAATCCTTTAATGCCAGCCGCAGCCAAGGTTTTGATGGGGCCAGCCGAAATGCCGTTGACGCGAATGCCTTTGGGGCCGAGGGACTCGGCCAGGTAGCGCACCGATGCCTCCAAAGAGGCTTTGGCCAGGCCCATGGTGTTGTAGTTGGGCACCATGCGTTCGGCACCCAAATAGCTGAGCGTGAGCAATGCGCCTTCACGGCCTTGCATCATGGGATAAGCGGCTTTGGCCAGGGCGGGGAAGCTGTAGGCAGAAATGTCGTGTGCAATGCGAAACGCTTCCCGCGAAATGCCTTCCAGAAAGTCGCCTGCAATGGCTTCGCGGGGTGCAAATCCAATGGCATGTACCAAGCCGTCCAGGCCATCCCAATGTTTGGCGAGGTCCACGAACAGTCGGTCGATTTGCTCGTCCTCGGCCACGTCCAGCTGGAAGACAAGCTTGGAGTCAAACTCGGCGGCCATTTCAGTGACGCGGTCCAAAAAGCGCTCGGTTTGGTAGGTGAATGCCAACTGCGCGCCTTCGCGATGACACGCCTTGGCAATGCCATAGGCAATCGATCGGTTGGACAGAAGTCCGGTGATGAGAATTTTTTTGCCAGCGAGGAATCCCACGTTGCAATGCTCCTGAGGTTGATCTGTTTTTAAGTCGTTGTCCGCGCCTATTATAGGCAATTGTTGCGGTGCTCAGGAGGGAAGGTCATTGCGAGCCTGTTTGCCGTTCAGGCTTTTGCTGGGCGTCGTTGGCAGCTTGTGGCTGTTGCCTGTCATAAGTTGGGGAGCGATCGGGGCCAAATGGCCCAAAAATTGCGCTGCACAGTGTTGCCAAGTGAATTGGCTGGCGTGTTGCTGGGGAACATGCCGTTCAATGGTCAATGCGGCCAAAGCGGCCTTTTTTAAATCCCAATCCAGCACGCCTGCACCACTTTTGCCCACCACGTCCAGCGGCCCATGCACCGGGAATGCGGCCACCGGGCAACCGCAGGCCATGGCCTCCAGCAGCACCAAGCCGAATGTGTCGGTCTGGCTTGGAAACACAAACACATCTGCACGTTTGTATAGCTCGGCCAAAGCAGCGTGGTTGAGCATGCCGAACCAGCGTGCGTTCGGGTATTTTTTTTCAAGCACCTTGCGTGCCGGGCCATCTCCACCAATCCATTTCTCGCCCGGCAACTCCAGGCTTAAAAATGCTTCCAGGTTTTTTTCCACCGCCACTCGGCCCGCATACAAAAATACAGGCTTTTGCACGTTGCTGGTCTCTAGGCGCCTAAGCAACTCCACGTGTTGCGGGTCCTCCATGGCCAGGGCCTTGGGGTTGTAGTTCAGGTGTTTGGCCGCTGCGCTGGGCGCTGGGTTGAATCTGCTCAAATCCACGCCACGCTGCCAAAGCACACAGTTGGACAGGCCCCGGCTTTTGAGGGTTTGAATCACGGACAGGGTCGGCACCATCACGGCTTTGGCTGGTTGATGGAACCAGCGCAGCAATGCGGCCGTGAAGCGAACCGGGATGCCGCTGCGCGCCTTCACATATTCTGGAAATTGCGTGTGGTAGGCCGTGGTGAAGGGCAAGCCACGGCGGCGGGCCAGCAAACGCGTGGCCAGCCCAATCGGACCTTCGGTCACAATGTGCACGGCTTGCGGTTGAAAGCTGTCCAGCCGTCTGCGCAGCAGCCCCCATGGCCAAACCGCGAGACGAATTTCAGGGTAGGTGGGGCAGGGCAGGGTTTTGAAGAGCCCCGGGTGAATCACCATCACCTCATGGCCCTGCTCGCCCAGTTGTTTCACCACTTGGCTAAGCGTTTGAACCACCCCATTGACCTGCGGAGCCCACGCATCGGTGGCGATCAAAATGCGCATGGCTTACTCCGTCTTGGCCAGTTCTAGGGCCTTCTTTTTGTGGGCTGGGGCATCCCGATAGGGCCAGTGCACAATTTCCAGTGTGCCGCAGGGCTTTTCAACCAAGGCGGTCAGGCTTTCTACCCAATCGCCATCGTTGCAATACAGCAAGCCATCCACTTCTTTAATTTCCGCCTTGTGAATGTGGCCGCAAACCACCCCGTCGTAGCCACGGTGCTTGGCTTCATGAATCAACGCGTTTTCGAACTCCAGAATAAAGTTGACAGCATTTTTAACCTGGTGTTTGAGGTATTGAGACAGCGACCAGTAGGGGTAGCCCAATTTGATGCGAATGTTGTTGAGCACCCGGTTCAAGGTGAGTGCAAAGTTGTACAGCGTGTCTCCCAGGTAAGCCAGCCATTTGGCGTAGCGCACCACTTGGTCAAATTCATCGCCGTGCACCACCCACAGCCTTTTGCCTTGTGCGGTGGTGTGCACCGCGCGTTCAAGGATCGGAATGTCGCCAAAGGTCATGCCCGCAAACTGGCGTGCCGCCTCGTCGTGGTTGCCCGGTATGAACACCACCTTGGTGCCTTTGCGCGCTTTGCGCAGCACTTTCTGGATCACGTCGTTGTGGCTCTGTGGCCAATACCAGCCTTTGCGCAGCTGCCAGCCGTCGATGATGTCGCCCACCAGATAGAGCGTGTCGCTTTCATTGTGTTTCAAGAAGTGCAGCAGCGCATCGGCTTGGCAACCTGGCGTGCCCAGGTGTATGTCTGATATCCAGATTGTTCGGTATTTGTGATCGCCCACGTCTTCTTGGGCTTTGTCATCGCTGTGCTGTTCTGCAACGGCACCTGCGGCGGCGCTTGCACCCAGTTCATCCGTCGGGAATTTTGCAAACAGCTGCTCGGCGAGTTGTTTGTTCAAGTCGAGGGGGGCGGGGCGCATTGGAGGGATCCATGTTTTTGTCATGCCTCCGATTAAACGCCCCCTCTTTGACTGCACTGTGACAACTGCGTGACTCTTTTTTGACAAACAAAAACCCGGTGGGGCGACTCCCACACCGGGTCTTGTACTGCCTCTACCGCGACTGGCGATGAGTGCTCTGTGTTTACTTGGCTTCCAGGCTCTTTGGCAGCCACCAAGTGAACCCATACAGCAGGGTTTTACCCACCACTTCCATGGGGGGAAGGTTCTTGCCTTTCAGGCGCATGAAAGCGATTGGCAGCTCTAAGGTGTGTGCAACCAGCAACAAAATCGCCAAGGCCAACAGGAATGGCATGACCAAGCTGAGCAGCAGGTAGGCAGGCACAACAATCCAGAAGCCATTCATGACCTTGCGCATGGATTCAAAAGTTTTTGGGCTGAGGTTGATATTTTTCATGGATGTGATGCGTCAAAAAGGTTAAGTGACAAGAAGTGTTGTCAAAAGTAGGGTGCCTTGACAGCTTTGTCAACTCCAATTGTGGTGGACCAAGCAACTTGCATTGACAATCGCGCCCCGTGCTGTACAATCACACCCCTTCGGCGCAGGCGCGTAGCTCAGTTGGTTAGAGCACCACCTTGACATGGTGGGGGTCGTTGGTTCGAGTCCAATCGCGCCTACCATTGCCCACACGGCAATGAAAAGCGTGTGCC
>DASUDK010000140.1:0-12848 GCA_036275655.1 Limnobacter sp.
GGTTTTCGTTTTATCCGTTCTATTGACCCTCTGACCACCTCATCGTGCGATTAACACACATACGCTTGGCAGGATTCAAATCATTTGTTGAGCCCACGTCCTTTGCTGTGCCTAGCAACCTGGTCGGCGTGGTGGGCCCCAATGGGTGTGGCAAATCCAACATCATTGACGCTGTGCGCTGGGTGTTGGGCGAGTCCAAAGCGTCCGAGCTCCGTGGCGAATCCATGCAAGACGTCATTTTTAATGGTTCGACCAACCGCAAGGCGGCGTCCCGCGCCAGTGTGGAGCTTGTGTTTGACAATGCCGAAGGGCGGGCTGGTGGCAGCTGGAATCAATATTCAGAAATTTCGGTAAAACGCGTGCTCACCCGGGATGGCAATTCCACGTATTACATCAATCAGCAGGCTGTGCGGCGTCGAGATGTTCAAGACATCTTCCTGGGCACAGGTTTGGGCCCACGCGCCTACGCCATCATTGGTCAGGGCATGATTGCGCGAATCATTGAGGCGCGCCCCGAAGAGCTGCGTATTTTTCTTGAAGAAGCTGCAGGCGTGTCCAAGTACAAAGAGCGCCGCCGCGAGACAGGCAACCGGCTCCAGGACACCCGAGACAACCTCACCCGCGTGGAAGACATTCTTCGAGAGCTGACCGGGCAAATTGAGCGTCTGGAGCAGCAGGCGACGGTGGCCCGGCAGTTCAAAGAGCTCGAAGAGGCAAAAAACACAAAGCAACGTTTGCTTTGGACAATACGATACAGCGAAGCGCACGAACAAAAAAACACCGCCTCGGCCAAGCTTGAGCGTGCCAAAGCGGATCTGGAGCAGATCCAAGCCAAATCCATTCACACCCAAACCGAGTTGTACACCCTGCGGGACAGGCAGGTGGATGCTCAGCAGCAGCTTGAAAACGATCAAACCAAGTGGATTGAAGCCAACCGCGAGGTGAGCCGCTTGGAAGCTGATTTGCGTGTGATGGCGGAATCCCGCACTCGCCTTGGTGCGCGGGTTGCCGAACTTGAAAGTGAAATTCAAACATGGCGAGCGCGTGAAGAAGAGGCGAGGATCAAGCTGGATGAGTTAAGTGGTTCTGCCCAAGACCAGCAGGCTGAACTCGAAGAGCTGAGCATTGCATTGGAAGAAGCAGAGCTTGCGGTAGAGCCCGTTGAGATGGCGCTTCAAGAAGCGCGCATGGCCGTGGATCGCAAACGTTCTGAAGTGATGCAGATCCAGCAACAACTCAGCCAAGTTTCCTCGCAGCAAGAATCGGCCAGCCGGGGCGAATCCAATGTGCAGGGCAAACTTGAGCGGCTTGCCAATGAAAGAAATCAGATTGCAGCGCCATCCGGCGATGAGCTTGAGCGCCTTCAGGTGCAGGTAGAAACCTTGCAGATTGAGCTGGACCGAGCCACTGAAAGCCACGCAGCACTGGACGACCGCTTGAGCGCGAGCAGCCAAGAGCTTGACGCGATACAGGCGGCTTTCAACACTGAACGTGATCGCCACGCCAACGCCTCGGCTCAATTGCAGGCACTACAGAGCCTCAACGAGCAACTTGCAGAAAGCGCAGAACTCAAGCCCTGGATAGAAAGCAGTGGTTTGTCACAAACACCGCGCATTTTAAGTGGCTTGCAGGTGGAGCGGGGCTGGGAGCGTGCTTTGGAGTCTGCTCTGCGGGAAGCCTTGGACAGTTTTCAGGTGCGAAGCCTGGATGTGGTGGAGGGGTTTGCCAAGCAACCGCCGCCAGCACGGGTGGCCTTTATCGAGTTGGGTGATCCACACAATCAACCCTTGTCTGTCGGGCCCGAAGATTTGGCAAGCGTGGTGCGCAGCAACGACAGCAACACGCAGCAGGCGCTGGTGAAGTTATTGGCTGGGTATTTGATGGCGCCAGATCTCCACACCGCTTTGCAAAAGCGCAAAGCACTGCGGCCTGGGCAGCGGATTTTTACCCCGCAAGGCCACAGCGTGAGCTTGAGCGGCGTGTCTTTCTACGCCGAAGACAATGCTCAATCTGGTCGCCTGGAGCGGCAGCAGCAAATTGAAGCGCTTCGCACAGAGGTGCGCGCATTGGATCTGCTCAAAAATGAGTCCATGGGCAAGCGCGACCAACTCCAATTGCGTGTGGGTGAATTGAAGTCCCAGGTGGTGCAAGCGCGCGGTCTGGTGGAGGCAACCACACGCCGATTGCACGAGAGCCAAGTTCAACTGATTCGCCTGCAAGAACAACAAAGCCGTGCAGACAGCCGCCGTGAACAAATCAATCTGGATGTTGCACTGCTGCAATCGGAGTTGGAAGAACACCGTGCCATGTTGTTGGAGAGCGAAGACCGCTACGCTGAACTGGATGAGCAACTCGCCGTGGCAAGTGACGCACTTGAACAGCTCAAAGACAAAGTAACCGAGGCAGAGCAAGCTGTGCGAGACAAGCAAATGCAGGTGCAAGCAGCGGTTCGCAAAAAACAGGATGCCGAGTTCAATATTCGGAACCAGGAATCACGACAACGCGAGCTTGAACGCGAGGTTCAGTTTGCCCAGAGCCAAGCCCAACAGATCGCGCAGCGCAAGCAGCTGGCACTGACCGAGCTTGAAAGTTTGTCAGAGGTGGCGGGCCAAGAGGCGTTGCAGGGTGCGCTGGAAGAGCGGGTGATTGCCGAAGAGCGCGTGGCTGTGTCCCGCGACGCCGTGGAACAAATCATGAGCAAAGTGTCGGAGCTTGAGCGGGCGGAACACGAGAGCGATAAGCTGGCCGAACCTTTGCGTCAGGCCATTCAAGACCTTGCCCTGAAAATCCAAGCGGCCGACCTGACAATTGAGCAGTATCAAAACCTTCTGTTGGAGGTGCAGGCGGACGTCAACGAACTCGTCAACGCGCTTGTTGCCATGGACATGCCACCCAAGGCCTCTGTGTTGCAAGCCGAAGTGACCCGATTGACCAGCAGCATGCAAGAACTGGGGGCTGTAAACCTCGCTGCGCTTGAAGAATTGGCTGCAGCCACAGAGCGAAAAAGCTTCCTGGACCAGCAAGCCGCCGACCTCATCGAAGCGATGGAGACACTGGAAGACGCCATTCGGAAAATCGACAAAGAAACACGCGACCTCTTGCACGAAACCTTTGAAGCGGTCAATGGTCACTTCTCCAAGCTATTCCCCAAACTGTTCGGGGGTGGCGAGGCGCGCCTCGTGATGACTGGTGATGAAATTCTAGATGCAGGTGTACAAGTGTTTGCTCAGCCGCCAGGCAAGAAAAACGGCACCATTCATTTGTTATCTGGCGGTGAAAAAGCGCTAACCGCCACCGCACTCGTCTTCGCTATTTTTGAGTTGAATCCAGCCCCTTTCTGTTTGCTCGATGAGGTGGACGCGCCGCTGGACGATGCGAACACCGAGCGCTTTTCACGTCTGGTCAAACAAATGTCTGAACAAACCCAGTTTTTGTTCATTTCCCACAACAAGATCGCCATGGAAATGGCCGAACAGCTGATTGGTGTCACGATGCAAGAGAAAGGAGTTTCTCGCATCGTGGCTGTCGATTTGGCAGCGGCTGAAAAAATGGCCACGGAAACCGTATGAACGATTTGCAAATAACCCTACTGATTGTTGGTGGTGGCGGGATTGCCGCCATGATCGCCTACAACTGGTGGCAAGATTATCGCCTTCGTAAACAAGCCAGCGAGCGATTTGGCGACAACCAACAAGACCCTTTGCTGCAAACCGACGCTGCAAGCAGCCCCTCCGGCAAGTCTGCCCAACGCACAGAGCCTGGCTTTGCCGCCAGCGCGCTCAGCGACAACACGGAATTCGAAAAAACCCCGGCAGAGATCCCAGATGTTTTGAGTGCCACCAGCCACGACACTGAATTGGACAACCTGGTGCAAGACGGTGTGGACAAACGTCTGTTTGCTGACTTTGTGATTCGATTCGATGAACCCAAAGACGCCAACACCTGGAAGCCACTCGTTGACGGACTTGATCAAATCAACCGCAAACGAATTGTTTACTCTGCCTGCCCACATCTTGCTCAAGATGGGCGAGATGTATTGTGGTTCAAAGCAATGCCCTATGTGGGGACGGCACAGGCCCTGCGTGCCAGCGTGCAAATTGCCAACCGGAAAGGACCACTGTCGTCGATTGAATTCTCTGAGGTGCTGGCCAAGCTGCGGCGTTTTGCCGAAGAGCACAACGCTGAACTGGAATTTCCTGAGATGAAAGACGTGGTTGCGCGCGCCGAAACATTGGATCAAGCCGCTGCGGCACTCGATACATTGCTGGGCTTACATTGCCTGCTGCCCGAATCCGTGCCTGAATCCACGGCCACAGAGCGACTTGTTCAATCTGGCTGGATTCAAAAAGGGCACCAATGGGCACTTCAAGATGAGCTGTCGGCAACGTTGGCCACCATGGTGATTCACAACGCACCTGGCAAAAAATTGCTTAGCTTCAGCATCGATGTACCCAACTCACCAGACCCAGTGAAAGCACTGGGTGACATCGTCACGGTGTGCCATGGCCTGAACAGCGAGTTTGGTGCACCGCTCATGGACGACTCTGGACGCACACTGAGCACACAAGCCATTGAAGGCATTTACAAGCAGTTGATTGAACGTGTCCGCAACCTCAGTGACTCAGGATTCAAGCCCGGTGCGCTGGCTTCCAGGATTCTTTTTTCCTGAGTCCACCGCAGCATGAGCAATCTGGACCTGTTTGATCAGCCTGCCTCGCCGCAACCCGACGACGAGCAACGGGTTGCTTCATTGATCGCCACACTGAATCGATGGGAGCACGCCTACTACGTGCTCGATGCCCCAGAAGTGCCTGACTCGGAATACGACAAGCTGTACCAAGAACTGCTTCGCATTGAACAATCCAATCCCAATCTGGTGCGCATGGACTCACCGACCCAACGGGTAGGTGGAAAGCCAGTTGACGGTTTTGCCCAGGTGCCGCATCGCTTCCCGATGCTTTCTTTGGGCAACGCCTTTGAAGACGAAGACGTGATCGCTTTTGATCGGCGTGTCAAAGAGCTTGCCGAGTTGCCCAGTGATGCCGTGGTTGGCTATGCGATTGATCCAAAATTCGACGGACTGGCCATCTCCATCCACTATCGCAACGGCGTGTTTCATCAAGCGGTGACTCGCGGCGACGGCAGCGTTGGCGAAGATGTTTCTGCCAACGTCAAAACCATCCGCAGCCTACCCATGCGACTCACAGGTACAAATCCGCCTGAACATCTCGAAGTGCGTGGTGAAATTTTCATGACCAAGGCAGATTTTGC
Organism: Limnobacter sp.; assembly: GCA_036275655.1. Taxonomy (GTDB): domain Bacteria; phylum Pseudomonadota; class Gammaproteobacteria; order Burkholderiales; family Burkholderiaceae_B; genus Limnobacter. The sequence goes on from DASUDK010000140.1 coordinate 5,272, forward strand.
CGCCATGAATCAGCGGCAGGCGGAGCAAGGGCTCAAGGTGTTTGCAAATCCACGCAATGCTGCCGCTGGCACTGTCAGGCAATTGGACCCGCGCATAGCGGCAGCTCGCCCTTTGCGTTTTTTTTGTTACGGTGCGGCCCTGGAGCGCGCCGACCTGTTGCGGCTCAAAACCCACTCAAATCTCATGGCATGGTTGCAGGGACTGGGCTTGCCTGTGTCAACCTTGAGCAAAAGTGCGAGCGGTGCGGCCGGACTGCTTGAGTATTACCAACACATCGGCGCAGCGAGACAAAGCCTTCCCTTCGAAATCGACGGTGTTGTGTACAAAGTCAATTCTTTTGAGCTGCAAGATCGCTTGGGTTATGTGGCCAAGGCACCCAGATTTGCCATCGCCCACAAATTTCCCCCCGATGAGGTGCTCAGCCGTTTGCTGGCCATCGATGTTCAGGTCGGTAGAACCGGATCCTTAACGCCTGTGGCCAAACTCGAGCCCGTGCGCGTTGGTGGGGTGGTGGTGTCGTCGGCCACATTGCACAACATGGACGAAATTGAGCGCAAAGATCTTCGGGTTGGCGATCAAGTCCTTGTGCGTCGCGCCGGCGATGTGATTCCCGAAGTGCTGCCATTCGCGGGCAACCAACGGCTCTCGAGCAGCGCCATGTTCGAAATGCCCAGCCATTGCCCAGTGTGCAATTCAGTGGTGCGGAAGGAGGAGGGCGAGGCCGTGCACCGCTGCACCGGTGGCTTGGTGTGTAGGGCCCAATTGACACAGGCCATCATTCACTTTGCACATCGCCGCGCCATGGACATTGAAGGGCTCGGAACAAAGCTTGTGGAAGCGTTGGTCGAAAAGCATTGGGTAAAGACGCCAGCGGATCTGTATCGCCTGCAATTTCAACAATTGCTTGCTTTGGAGCGCATGGGCGAAAAATCTGCGTCCAACCTCATGGAGGCGCTCGAAAAATCGAAACACACCACCTTGGGTCGGTTTTTGTTTGCCCTGGGGATACGCCATGTTGGCGAAGCAACCGCCCGCGACTTGGGTCAACACTTTGGTGGCGTGGAACCATTGATGCAAGCCAGCGAAACGGAATTGCTCGAGGTCAACGACGTGGGGCCGGTGGTGGCTCAATCCATTCGACAGTTTTTTGATGAACCTGCCAATCGGCAGGTGGTTATGGATTTGATTTCCTTGGGCGTGCAATGGCAGGGCACACCAGTGCTTGCCGATGCTTCTTCAGACCACCCTTTTTTTGGTAAAACATTTGTGCTCACTGGCACACTGGGCAATTACAGCCGCGATCAAGCCGCCGAATTGATCATCGCACGTGGTGGCAAAGTCAGTGGATCCGTTTCCAAAAAAACAGACTATGTTCTGGCTGGGGAATCGGCTGGCAGCAAGCTGGACAAAGCGCAAAGCCTCGGTGTACAAATTCTGGACGAAGCAACCTTTGTTGGCATGCTTTGATTATTTTCTAACCCCATCTTATTGACGGTATTCATCATGAGCAGAGTTCGAAAAGCAGTCTTCCCGGTGGCTGGTATGGGCACACGATTCTTACCGGCCACCAAAGCCAGTCCCAAAGAAATGATGCCAGTGGTGGACAAACCACTCATCCAGTACGCTGTTGAAGAGGCGTTGGATGCAGGCATCACCGAGATGGTCTTCATCACTGGTCGCAGCAAACGTGCGATTGAAGACCACTTCGACAAAGCCTACGAGTTGGAAGCAGAGCTGCAGGCGCGTGGCAAAAAAGCGCTGCTTGAAGTGGTCAAGAACATTGTTCCCAGTCACGTCAATTGCATTTACATTCGCCAAATGGAACCGCTTGGTCTTGGCCACGCGGTGTTGTGCGCTGAACCCGTGGTTGGCAATGAGCCATTCGCCGTGCTGCTGGCCGACGACTTGATGGATGTGTGCAAAGGCAAACCCTCGGTGACTCACCAGATGGTCAAAGTGTACGACCGCGAGCATGCCAGCATTTTGGCAGTCCAAGAGGTGCCTTGGGAAGACACCAAGTCCTACGGCATTGTGTCCAGTACACCTTGGAACAAAGAATCTGAACGAGTCAATGCAATTGTAGAAAAACCAGATCCCAAGGAAGCACCAACCAACCTGGCCGTGGTTGGACGCTATGTGCTCAACCCTCAAATTTTTGATCACATCCGGAAAGTTGGCAAGGGCGCTGGCGGCGAGATTCAACTCACCGATGGCATTGCCTCGTTGCTCAACGATCAGCCTGTGCTGGCTTATCGATTCGATGGGCAACGATTTGATTGCGGCTCCAAATTGGGTTACCTCAAAGCCACGGTGGAGCTGGGCCTCAAACACCCCGAAGTCTCAGACGAATTTGCCACTTACCTGGCCTCAATAGGATAAAAACGCATGTACGCAGTGATTGGTGGAAGCGGACTCAGTCAGTTGCCTGATTTTGAGATCACGCGCAGGCAGGTCCAACGCACGCCATATGGCGAACCCTCTGGGGCACTCACCATGGGCCGCCTGGCAGGCAGAGACATTGTTTTTTTGGCGCGTCACGGCTATGGACACACCATCGCACCGCATCAAATCAACTACCGCGCCAATTTGTGGGCATTGTCACAGCTTGATATTGAGGGCATTGTTGCCGTGGCCTCCGTGGGCGGAATTCGCGCCGATCTAAAGCCTGGTCAGCTGGTGGTCCCCGATCAAATCTTGGATTACACCCATGGGCGGGCAGCCACTTTCTTTGAGGGGGACAACGAAGCGGTGCAGCACATTGACTTCACTTGGCCTTACGACGCCGCTTTGCGTGCGCTGTTGTGCCAAGCGGCAGACGCTGCCGGTGAGCAAGTGGTGCAGGGTGGGTGCTATGCGTGCACGCAAGGTCCACGCCTGGAGACCGCCGCTGAAATTCGAAAACTTGCACGCGATGGCGCCGACATTGTGGGCATGACTGGCATGCCAGAGGCTGCTTTGGCAAGGGAACTTGACATTCCATATGCCCACCTGGCCTTGGTGGTGAATCAGGCCGCCGGGGTGGGGGAAAGTGCGCAAGAAATCTCTCACGCCCAAATCAGCAAAACCGTGCAAGGCGGCATGGCGTGTGTCATGGGCATCATCAAATCACTCGTGCAGTTGCACGAAGATTGAGTTAAATCGACAGCAGCTCCAACAATTCGGTTTCAAGCTGAATCTGGAGCTTCTGCGAATTCAAACTCTGGCCGTAAAGCAAAAAACTGTCCTCGGCCCTTTCACCCAGGGTCATGATTTTTGCTGTCTGCACACTCACCTTGTACTTGGCCAGCAGCTTGGTGATCGAATAAAGCAGACCTGTCCGGTCGGTTGCTGACACCGTGAGCAGGTATTGGTTGCCCTTTTCGTCGGGTTGCAAATCAACACTCGGGCGAATCGGGAAATGCCTGGATTGCCTGGACATGCGGCCAAACACAGGTTCAGCCAAAGGGGCACGTTTGATCAACCTTTCCTGAAGCTCGGCCTCGAGCAAGGACAGGGTCTCCCTGTAAAACTCCGTGCCATTGTCGTGCTGAATCAGGAAGGAATCCAGCGCGTAACCATGCGCCGTGGTATTGATTTTTGCATCGAGGATGCTGAGGTTCTTGGAATCAAAATATCCACAAATGCGCGCAAACAGGTCCACCTCATCCCGCGTGTAGACCATCAATTCCAGGCCTTCGCCCAGGGGAGACAACCGAGCCTTCACGATCGGGGCATCGGCATTGACTCGCCAATAAAGATGACGCGTGTGCCAAGCAATGTCACTGGGGCCTTGGCGTAAAAAATAAGACATGTCCAACTGCTTCCAGAGAACATCCTGCACATCATCGGACAAAGCATACAGGCGTAGCACCCGTTTGGCCTCGGCTTGCTGCTCTGCCAACATCTGGCGTCGATTGGGCGCTTCACCATCCAGTTGTTTCAGGGTCAAGCGATACAAATCTTCCAGCAATTTGCCCTTCCAGGCGTTCCACACCTTGGGGCTGGTGCCCCGAATATCTGCCACGGTGAGCAAATACAAGGCCGTGAGCCGACGCGGTGTTTTGGCCACCTCTGCAAACTCCCGGATCACTTCGATGTCCGAGAGGTCCTTTTTTTGTGCTGTGTTCGACATGGTCAAATGGTGTTTCACCAAAAAACCAATCAAATCGGTGCTTTCTTCATCCAGGCCGTGGTCTTTGCAGAATTTTCTCGCATCCACCTCGCCCAAGGTGCTGTGGTCTCCGCCACGCCCCTTGGCCACGTCATGAAATAGCGCCGCCAAATAAAGCAACCAATGGTCATCAAAGTTGGCCATGAGCTGACTGCAAAATGGGTATTCATGCGCATGCTCAGCCATGGTGAATCGCCTCAAATTGCGCACCACCGTCAAAATATGCTGATCCACTGTGTACACATGGAAGAGGTCGTGCTGCATTTGCCCCACAATTTTTCGGAACACAGGCAAATAACGCCCCAGCACGCTGGTCTCATTCATGCGCCGAAGCTCGTGCACAATGCCACGTGGTTGCTTGAAAAACTCCAAAAACAGTGCTTTGTTGACGGGATTTTTACGAAACTCGCTGTTGATTTTTACCCGGCTATGCCAAAGTTGGCGCAAGGTACGAGCGCTCATCCCTTTGAGACTTGCATTTTGTTGCATCACGATGAATGCACGCAAAATGGCCGAAGGATTGCGGTCAAACACATCGTCATGACGAATATCGAGCAAGCCATCCATCGACTGAAATTCATCATCAATCACCACAGGCTGCGCGTGTGAGCCAAAAATGGACAACTCAATGTTTTGCAGCAAAATGGTGTTGAGCTGCATCACCGCTTTGGCAGACAAATAATAGCTCTGCATCAATTGCTCACTGGAGCGCTTGACCGCCGTGGGTTTGTAACCCAAAGACTCGGCGAGTTGGGTTTGCACGTCATAGACCAAGCGGTCTTCACGGCGCCCGGTGGTGACGTGCAACTGGTATCGTATTTTTTTGAACGTGCGCTCATTGTTTCGCAGTTTGGCGGCCTCAAATGGGGTAATCAAGCCATTTTTTGCCATTTCTGCCCAACTGCCACCCAAATCAGCCGCTTTGGCAACCCATAGAATGACATGCAGGTCGCGCAGTCCACCCGGGCTCTCTTTGCAGTTTGGCTCCAGGCTGTAGGGCGTCTCCTGGTACTTGGCATGCCGTTGACGCAGTTCAAGTGTTTTCTTGCGAAAGAAAGTTTTTACATCAAGCGAATTCTTAAGAGAGGAATGTAAGTTACTGTAATTACTTGAGCATCCTGCCAGGTACCGGCTTTCCAGCAGTGCAGTTTGAACAGTGATGTCTTTGGAGGCCTCTTCCAGGCACTGATCGGCGGTGCGAACACTGTGCCCAAGCTCAAGGCCAATGTCCCAGCCCGATCCACAAAAGTTCTCGAGCTTTTCGATCTCTTCCCCAGCCGGCTCTCCGTCAGTCAGGATCAGCACGTCCACGTCGGAGAAGGGGAACAGTTCGCCCCGGCCATAACCGCCAACAGCCACCAAGGTGTAGGTGGGGGGCATGGCGAGCGCAGACCACAAGGAAATGAGCGCAGAATCAACAACCTTGCAGCGGTTTTTTAAAGCCAAATCCACTTGACTGGCCTGCGTATTTTGGTCAAACGGCGTCAGCCAAAGGTGTGCTTGGGCCTTCAGAAATTGTTTGATTTCAATGCGCGTGTCATTCAAAGACACTTGTTTGCCAGGAACACTCAAGATCAAGCCGCCTGCGTGGATTTCAATCGAGGATTGGCCGGGGTGCCGGCAGACACGGTTAACACTTCATATCCGTCGTCGGTCACCAGCACGGTGTGTTCCCACTGCGCGGACAGACTGTGGTCTTTGGTCACGATCGTCCAACCATCCGGCATTTCTTTGATTTCTCGTTTGCCTGCATTGAGCATGGGTTCAATGGTAAAAATCATGCCTTTTTCAAGTCTCACGCCGGTGCCAGCCTTTCCATAATGCAGCACTTGGGGTTCTTCATGAAATTTTGTGCCTATCCCGTGGCCACAAAACTCGCGCACCACAGAATATCCAAATCCTTCGGCAAATTTTTGAATGGCTGAGCCCACATCGCCCAAGGTCGCACCAGGTTTCACTTGCTCGATACCAATCCACATGGCCTCAAAAGTGATCTCGCAAAGACGTCGGGCAGCCAATGAACCTTCGCCAACCACAAACATGCGGCTGGTGTCCCCGTGGTAACCATCTTTAATCACAGTGATGTCAATGTTGATGATGTCGCCGTTTTTGAGTTTCTTGGGACCCGGCACACCGTGGCAAATTTGATGATTAACGGAGGTACAAATGGATTTGGGGTAGGGGGTGTACCCGGGGGGGCAGTAATTCAAAGGGGCGGGGATGGTGCCTTGCACGTTCACCATGTAATCATGGCAAAGGCGATCCAACTCTTCCGTTGTAATGCCCGCCACCACATGTGGCCCTATAAAATCGAGCACCTCGGAAGCCAAGCGGCCAGCTATCCGCATTTTCTCGATGTCTTGGTCGTTTTTAATCACAATCGTCATTTTTTCTACATTCCTGCTTGAGCTTCTTTAGTTTAACCGAGTATAATCTTTGGCTGCTCGTATCGCACTGGCTTTGGCCGTGCTTTTTGAGCAAATCCAAAGGTTTGTGCGACAGGGTGCCCTGCAAGCTCGCTTGGCTGGGCCCAGCACAAACTCAGTTAACCCTGTCTATATCGGAGAAATCATGGCAGTGTCTATGCGCGAAATGCTGGAGGCTGGTTGCCACTTTGGCCACCAAACCCGCTTCTGGAACCCAAAAATGGCCCCGTTCATCTATGGCCATCGCAACAAAATTCATATTATCAACCTGGAAAAGACAGTTGTAATGCTCGACGACGCACTGAAGTTCGTCAAGCGCCTGTCGGCCAATCGCGGCAACATTTTGTTTGTGTGCACAAAGCGCCAAGCCAAAGAGATCATCGCCGAAGAAGCACAGCGTTGTGGCATGCCCTACGTGGACCAGCGCTGGCTGGGCGGCATGCTGACCAACTTTAAAACAGTGAAAACATCCATCAAGCGCCTGAAAGACATGGAAGCCATCATCGCCGATGGCGGTTTGGAGCGTATGTCCAAGAAAGAAGCGTTGATGTTCGAGCGCGAGCTTGAAAAACTGAATCAGTCTATCGGCGGCATCAAAGACATGCCCACCCTGCCGGATGCAATTTTTGTGTGCGACGTGGGTTACCACAAAATCGCCATCACTGAAGCCGAAAAGCTGGGCATCCCAGTGGTTGGTATTGTGGACACCAACCACTCCCCAGCCGGCGTGAGCTATGTGGTGCCTGGCAACGACGACTCTGCCCGTGCAATTCGCCTGTACGCCCGCTCTGTGGCCGATGCAGTGCTTGCCGGCCGCGACCAGGCGGTTAATGACGTGGTCGAAGCAATCAAGGCCGATGACGACTTTGTTGAAGTCTCTGAAGAAGGAGCCGAGGGTTAATTCAACCTTCGTCTTCGAATGGGGCGACCAGTCGCCCCTTTTTTTTGTCCAATTCAGAATACGACAGTTAGGAGAGTAGCAATGGCTGAAATTACAGCA
>DASUDK010000141.1:0-12030 GCA_036275655.1 Limnobacter sp.
GGGCTCCGACTTCACTTCCTGTTCGGCCAACTCTGCACCAACGCGGCCAAACCAGCTCTCGCCCAGTCTGAAACCCACACCCAAGGAATAGCCATCTTCCTTGACTTCGGTGACCCTTGTTTTGTCGCTGCTTTGAGAGTCGCGATAACCCACGGACACGCTCCAGCTGTGAATGAAGGGGTCCACACCTGGCTGGTAACCCACCGCCCCCGTCACCGGTTTGATGTCTTCAAGCTTGGGAAGTTTGGAATTGTCGAGCGTTTGGGCGGACAGGCCAGCAGACATGGCCATTAAACCCAGCCCGATTAGACTTTTGCGTGCGTGCATATTGGGACTCTACGGTTTTTAACAATCAGGCCAGATGATCTTGCATTGCTCAAAGCGGGGTCAATAGTCCAAAACGCCGATGGACAGCCAGACCACACTCCCCAACCAACATTGAAAATTAATGTGACCTTAATTTAAGGCCCTTAGCCTTGCTCCAACTGCATCACTGGAGTATCTGCATGAGACCTTTGGATTGCCCAGCCACGGCGCTGATGACCGTGCAAATTTGCCTCCCACACACGCCAGACCGGCCAACACTCGAGCGCTTTGTGAAAGATATTTTTTGGCACCACCACCATGCCAAAGTCGAGCACTTTTACAACACGCTATTGGCCCTGCGCTCAGCAGATGGAGAGCTTTGCGGCGTGACGGGCTACAGCCTTGCGGGTACCAAGCCCATGTTCCTTGAGCAATACCTGGATGAACCCGTTGAAGCGCTGGCCAGCCGTGTTTGTTCACAACGCATTGAACGCAAGCAGATTGTGGAAGTGGGCAACATGGCGTGCAGCACCCTGGGCGGCGCACGCATGCTGATTCAACAACTCACTGCGCACCTGCACAGCGAGTCACACCCTTGGGTTGTTTTTACAGCCACCCGCACATTGCTCAACAGCTTTAAGCGACTTGGATTAAACCCGGTTGTGTTGGCACCCGCCCGCCGGGAACGTGTTTACCAGCCGGAAAACTGGGGGCACTACTACGACGAGCAACCCATGGTTGTGCTGGGCAATGTGCAAGCTGGTGCCAAGCTGTTGCGGAGCAAGCCATGGACAATCTGAACAAACTGCTGCACCGCTACCGGGGACAGATCAGCAACGGCAGTGATATGCACTGGAGCGCGAGGGAGTTGCGTGAGCAAACCAACACGTGGAGCGCCCACCTCGCACAACACCATTTGCCAGGGTATGCGGTGGGCGTATTGATGGACAACGGTCCGCATTGGCTGGCACTGGACTTTGCTTGCGCCAAACAAGGCATTGCATTGGTGCCCTTGCCCGATTTCTTTGGCCTTGATCAGCTGCTGCACTTGGTGAACGAAGGCGCCATTTCAACCCTGGTCACAGACCGCCCAACGCTCGCCCAGCAACTTGGCTTCCACGCCCATGCGCAAGACCTGTTGGCACCCATGCCCACTTTGAGAAGAACACCAAGCTGCCCTGCACTGCCAGCACAACTGCGCAAAATCACATTCACCTCAGGAACCACAGGCGCGCCCAAAGGGGTGTGCTTGTCGGAGGCCACGCTGCTTGCGGTGGCAGAAGGACTGTGTGCCGCCACCCAAACCCTGCGCATACACACCCATTTGTGTTTGTTGCCCTTGCCCGTGTTGCTTGAAAACATTGCAGGCGTGTATGCCCCCATGCTGGCCAATGCCAACATCATTTGCCCGCCGCAAGCAAAAGTAGGTCTGGAGGGCAGCTCAAAATTTGATCCTCAACAATGCTTGAATGCGATAGGCGAATACATGCCCCACAGCATCATCATGCTGCCGCAAACCCTTGCCGCCTTGCTCAGTGTTGCCCAGGTCAAAGACCCGAGGCTGGCCAGCTTAAAACTGGTGGCTGTGGGTGGTGGCAAGGTTCCCAAACCTCTGCTTGAACTGGCTGCGGCACATGGCTTGCCGGTGTACGAAGGCTACGGCTTGAGCGAATGTGGCTCGGTGGTTTGCCTCAATACGCCCGAAGCAAGGAAGCAAGGCACCGTGGGTCAGGCCTTGCAGGGGGTGGAGTTAAAATTGGCCGACGATGGTGAGCTGATGATTCGTGGCCGACGCCTCGATGGCTACTTGCACGAGATTCGACAGGCAGACACACACCCATTCAAGGACGCTGACTGGCTTGCCACAGGCGACCTTGCACGCATCGATGATGAGGGATTTGTTGAAATCACCGGCCGCAAAAAAAACCTGATCATCACCGCCTTTGGTCGCAACATCAGCCCGGAATGGCCAGAACAAATATTGCTGGAAACCGGAGCTTTTTTACAGGCTGTGGTGTACGGCGATGCTCAAGCGCACTTGGCCGCCGTGCTGGTGGCCCGACCTGGCATGGGCCAGACACACATTGAAACAGCCATACGCATTGCCAATTTGCAATTGCCAGATTACGGACAAATCCGTGCTTGGGTGACTGCGCCACAGGCTTTTGGCCCCCACAACCAACTCACCACAGCCAACGGCCGACTGCGGCGCGAGGCCATCTATGCCCGATACGGCAAACAACTTTTTGGAGAACCGGCATGACCTTCTTTTTTCAAGACCTACAAACCCGCACCGACCCCGCCCGCCAAATTTTGGTGAATATCCCAATCATTCAAGACGCCCTTCATGGGGATGTGACACGTGGGCAATACATTGCGTTTCTGGGTCAAGCCTACCACCACGTCAAGCACACCGTGCCTTTGCTCATGGCCTGTGGCAGCCGACTTGGCAACGAACATGAATGGCTAAAAAAGGCGATCACCGAATACATTGAAGAGGAGTATGGGCACGAGCAATGGATCCTCAACGACATTGAAGCCGCGGGTGGCAACGCGGCCTTGGCAGCACGGACACCAGCGCACACCAGCACCCAAGCCATGGTGGCCTACGCTTACCATCAAATTGACCGCCACAATCCAGTGGGTTTTTTTGGCATGGTGCATGTGCTTGAAGGCACGAGCACCGCATTGGCCACGCTGGCAGCGGAAAAAATGCAACGCGCACTCGCCCTGCCCGTCAACGCATTCAGCTACCTGCAATCCCACGGCAACCTTGATCTGGAGCATGTGAAGTTTTTTGAAGGCCTCATGAACCAGGTGAAATCTGCGGCAGACCAAGATGCGATCGTGGACACAGCCAATGCGATGTACCACCTGTACGGCAACGTGTTTCGTGGCTTGCCCCAAAAAGACAGCGAGGCCCTCTTCGCCAAGGAGCTTGCATGAGCACCCCCACCCCCTTGCGCGCAATCCTCACAGGTGCCAGTGGCGGAATTGGCTGCGCCATGGCCAAACAATTGGCGCCGCTGTGCAGTGAACTCACACTGCTAGGCCGCAACGCCACGGCACTGGCCAAATTGAGGCAAAGCCTGAATGCACAGGCACCCACACTCCAAGTGCACTGCTTGGCCGGTGATTTGAATGACACCGAATATCAAAGAACCCTGGCGGATCACGCAGCAGATACCCAGGTAAATCTGCTGATATTCAATGCCGGGACCAATCACTTTGGTCCAATTCAGCAAGCCTCTGCTGAGCAAACCAAGCAAATCCTAAGCACCAATCTGCAATCGCCCATTTTGCTGACTCAAGCCCTGCTGCCCGCCCTGTTGCAACGCCCGCAAGCTCAAATTGTTTATGTGGGGTCCATGCTGGGTTACATCGGCTACCCAGGCAATGCAAGCTACTGCGCCAGCAAGTTTGGTCTACGCGGGTTTGCTCAAGCGCTGCGCCGAGAATTGTTCGGCACCCATGTCGCCGTGAAGTACTTGGCGCCTCGGGCCACAGACACCGCCATCAACACCTCAGCGGTGATGAACATGAATGCTGAACTGGGGGTTAAAACAGACACACCACAATCGGTTGCACATCAACTGCTAAAACTCTTACACAGCAATCGCTTTGAATTAAAACTCGGTTGGCCAGAGCGATTGTTTGCACTCATCAATCAAGTGTTGCCCGCGTTGACAGACCAAGGCATCGCCAAACAACTGCCCGTGATCCGGAAACACTGGCAGCCCATCACCATGACCAACACCCAAGGACAGAAATCATGAGAAAACACCTGAACTGGGCCAGCCTGAGCATGCTGGCATTGACCTCCCTGTGCTGGGCCGCCCCCAGCGACGGCGTTCGCGAACTTCAAACCCAATGGGCTCAGGCCATGTACCAAGACACCGGCAACACCCAAGAAAAACACTTGGGCGAACTTGCCGACCAATCGCGCAACTTGGTTGCACTCACCCCAAAAGATGCTGACGCGCTGGTGTGGGAAGGCATAGTGCTGGCCAGTTATGCAGGCAAAGTGGGTGGACTGGGCGCACTCAGCTTGGTGAAGGAGGCGAAGGCGGCCCTGGAGCGCGCCATTGAAATAAACCCAAAAGCCATGGACGGCTCGGCCTACACCAGCCTGGGTTCCCTGTACTACCAAGTGCCAGGCTGGCCCATTGGTTTTGGTGACGACAAAAAGGCAGAGCAATACCTGAAGCGAGGCCTGGAGATCAACCCAAGTGGCATTGATCCGAATTTCTTCTATGGCGATTACCTGTACCGCCAAGGGCGTTACGATGAAGCCGAAAAAGCACTTCAACAGGCCTTGAGTGCGCCACCGCGCCCAGGTCGAGAATCTGCAGATGCTGGACGTCGCCAAGAGGTGATGACCATTTTGAGCAAAGTCAGAGCCAAGAAAGGCTGAGGCGGCTACACTGCTCAACATATCCCCAACAGGACCAAGCCCGTGCGCGTGCTGCTGATCGAAGACGATGACCTGATTGCAACCGGTGTACAAGAGGCTTTGCGACGCAAGGCCTACCAGGTTGAACGCGTGGCCGATGGTCATGCGGCGCTGAATGCTGTGATGCACAACGCGTTTGACTTGGTCATTCTGGACCTTGGGCTGCCTGGCCTGGATGGATTGGAGGTGCTTGCACAAATGCGTGCCCGCCACCACAACACGCCCACCATTGTGGTGAGTGCCAGGGACACCACCCAAAACCGCATTGACGGGCTAAACGCGGGCGCAGACGACTACCTGGTCAAGCCCTTTGACCTGGAGGAGCTGTTTGCGCGCATCTACGCGATTGAGCGGCGCAGCGTGGCAAGGCAAGCCTCCAACACGCTCGCACTGGGCGAGTTGCAATTGGACCTTTCCGCAATGGCTGTGCTGTACCGTGGAGAGGCCTTGCAGTTGCAACGCAGAGAATTTGGTTTGCTTAAAAAGTTGATGAGCAGCCCACGCCAGGTGTTTACGCGGGAGCAACTGGAAGAGGCTTTGTACGGCTGGACCTCAGACCTGGAGAGCAACGCCATTGATGTGTATGTGCACAACATCCGAAAAAAAACCTATCCAGAAGTGATCAAAACACTGCGGGGCGTGGGTTACCGCATGGACCCCACACTCACCAGCACCGACACGCCATGAGCACACCCAAACCCTACTCCCTGCGCAGGCGCATACTGGTGAGCTTGAGCGCCGCACTCATGGTCAGCATGGGTGTGGCGGGCTGGGCCAGCTACCGAGTTGCATTGCATGAAGCCGACGAAATATTCAGCGCCCGGCTGGCCACGTCGGCAAGGGTGTTGGAAAGTTTATTGGCCCGTCAGGTCGAGCATGCAACCATCAACGCACCGCTGGAGATCAGCCTGCCCGCCGAACTCTCGGAAACCGACCCCGACGACCCCTCGCCACTTGGCCATCCTTATGAAACAAAACTGGCATTTCAAGTGTGGAGCGACGACGGCCGCTTGCTGGTGAGGTCGCGTTACGCCCCCGACGACCGCCTAGGCCCGCTTGAGGAAGGATTCTGGGAAAGGGAATCGGACGGCATGCAATGGCATGTTTTTACCTTGCGTTCAAACACAGTTTGGATTGAAGTGGCCGAAGAGGTGGGCTTGCGCCGAGAGATTGCCAGCGATGTGGGCTTGACCCTCATCACACCGCTGTTGCTCGGTTTTGGTGCCCTCATCTTGATTGCCAACTTGATCGTGATTGTTGGACTCAGGCCCTTGTCCCAAATGGCCGAAAAAATTTCGGAATACAAACCCGAAGACACGCGGGACATTGACCTGCACAACCCACCCGAAGAGCTTTTGCCCGTGCAACACGCATTGAACGCATTGCTGGCCCGCGTGCGTGACGCGCTTCAGCGAGAGCGGCGATTCACAGACGCCGCCGCGCACGAGCTGCGCACCCCACTGACGGCCCTTCGACTGCATGCAGAAAACGCTGCCAATGCAGACAACGAAGAAGACCGCGCAATCTCGCAGGCCTACCTGCTGCAAGGGTTGGACCGAACACGCCGCCTTGTGGAGCAAATGTTGACCTACAGCCGCGTGAGCGCTGGAGGTGGCCTGCAAGGCCACAAGTCCATCCATCTAAACGCCGAGTTGGTTTACTTGGTAAACAATCAAAAACAATTGCTGGAAGGCACTGGGCAAACAATTCAACTCCACCTGCCCAAAGACCCAATCACCGTCCACGGCCAGGCTGAGTTGCTGGAAGTGATGCTTCGCAATTTGCTGGACAACGCCTGCAAGCATGCGAATCGGCGAGACACACCGATCGAATTGACCCTAGAACAGCACAATGACACCCCCAGGATCATCATCACCAACCCAAGCCCCCGGATTGAAGAGCAAGATTTAAAGCGGATTTTCGAGCCTTACCATCGGGGCACACAAGCGCAGGGCACTGGTCATGGCCTGGGATTGGCCATTGTGGCAGAGGTCGCATTGCGCCATGGCTGGCAAGTGTTTGCCACCTGGCACGAGGACACCCAAAAGCTCGCTTTCCACTGCATATTCGTGCACAGTGCGACAATAACTGAATGAACGTTCATAAAATATTTCAATGGTGTGTATTCCTTCCGCGATTCAATATCGTTAAGCAAGGAAACGGTTGTGTTTAACCAACAAACACCAAAGGAGTTCAGCATGAGACGCTTTGTAGACCCACAGACCAATGCAACCATCCACACGGCCCCTGCCGACTGCATTGAATCAATACAAAGCGCTTGGGCTCAAGCGCTGCGAACAGACCGCGGTCCACAACGAGATGCGCTCATGTGCCAGCTGGCTGAAACCGCCGAAGAACTGGCAGCCGTTTACCCCAACGACCCCAAAACCCAACTCTGGAAAGGAATCGCCCTGGCCGGTTACGCCAAAGTGCTGGGCGGGCTGGTGTCATTGAAGTTGCTTGAGCAAGCCAAAACCGCGTTGGAGCGCGCCATTGCGCTGAACCCCATGGATGGACCTGCGCATTTGTACCTCGGCTTGCTCTATGAAAATGCCCCGGAGGCACCCTATGGATTTGGCGATGAGACTGCGGCCAAAGCGCTTCTAAAGCAAGGCTTGATGCTTACTTTGAATAGCCCAGACCACGGGGTGAATGCCATGCACAAATAAAATGCACCAAAAAAACAAAGGGGCACCGACTCTGCTTCGGTGCCCCTGCTTGCCAGCCTACTGCGCTCAGCGGTTGGCGATGTACATGGTGATTTCGAATCCGAAACGCATGTCCACAAACTGCGGGGTTGTCCAGCTCATGTCTTCCTCTCTTTGCGGGATGATGTAGAAAAGTTGTGCATTGTCGTTGCACACACCCCAATGGTATTGAAAACCACTCAGGCATTTTGCCCGAGAAGAAAGGGGAGCATCCGCATGCATCACGGACGCCGCTTCAACGATTGCTGCATCTGCAAAATCTCCCGGCTTTGCGTTTGAATCACATGGTGGGCCATGTTGCGGATGAACGGGGTGGCGGCCGCACGAGACGGCAAAGTCGACATGCTCACCGCCCCCGCGTGATGTTCAATCATCGCATCCAAAAACGCTTGCTCACGTAGCGCGACATCCAAAGATGGGTTGGAAATCCGCTTGATTTGATTGTCATCCACCATGCCCGCCATGCCCATGGGGCTGCTTTCGCAACGGGCCAAATACAGACTTTCGTTCACATTGAGCAGCGCGCGCTGGCGCTTCATCCAGCCCATGAGGTCGCCATCGGCAGGCAACGCAGGGGCATGCTGCCCCGCCAACCATCCTTTGAGATTTTCCATCTCAAGGGTTTGTGCCTGAATGATTCTCTGCGCCAGCGCCTGCACCGGCGGAGAGGCCGAGGTCCGCACCAAGCTGGCCATCACAAGGGCTTGCTGGTGGTGCACCAACATGCTCTGCGCATAACCAATGTCCAAGTCCATGGGCTTTATCGACCCCTTGGGCAAAAACCACCCCAGCAACACCCCCGCCACAAATACAATCAACCACCGCATGGCGCTGCGGCCTTATTTTGGCAGCACGGCGGGGTCAATCTTCACAACCTGGAATCCTGCGCACTGGGAGGTGAACCAAATCTCGTTTTTTTCCAGCACAAATCGCGGCTGAGACGACGTCCAGTCCGCCCCAAAGCAATTGCCTGTGACATTGAATGTGGAACCTCCTTTTTGCCCTGGTCGCATGGCGGGGTTGAAGTAGGCAATCTCGCGCACAGCGCTGGGGTTTGAAACATCAAACACACGCAAACCCGAGTTGAAATACCCGCAGGCGAGCACCTTGGCATCCTCGGGATTGTCCACTTGGCAGTAGTGGCTGTCGTAACCAAACAGCGCAAGCCCTGCCGTGTCCATCGAGGCCTGTGGGCAATTCTCGGGTTGATTGATTTCCAGCGTGAGCTTGGAGATCAGCCGTATGTTGTTGAGGTCGCTCACATCAAAAATTCTTGGAATGCCAAATGGCAGACGGTCAGTGCCACACGTCACAATTCGACTTGCTGCAGAATTGACGCCGTCCGACCCCAGCTCATCCACCGTGATCAAATGCGCCCGCCCAGCAATTTTTACAGGGATGGTGTGCTGCGCCACCGAGCCATCTGCCCAGTACACCTCGGCAAGCAACTTGGGCGTGGGGTCTGGCAAACGTTTGCTGATCGGGCTGAAATCGTAAATTGCAAAGCCATTGGTGTTGTTGCCCTCGTTGCGCGCCGTGCCCGATAAGGTGACATACCCGCGCGAGCCATCCGGGCTAACCGACAGGCCGTGAACCCCCACAGGCGGCGTGAACTTGGTGATGAATTTTGGCGCAGCCGGGTTGGCAACATCAATGGCATAGTATTGCCCTTGATTCAAATCCCCACCGTAGTAGGTTTGCCCATCGGGCGCCCACTCGCCCTCATGGCCAATCACCGTGTCGTCGGCCAAGGGGCCACTGAACAGCAATTTGGGTTGAGTGCAATCGCCAGCAATGTCGTACACATCAAACTCAGGCCCACCGCCAGAGCTTGTGCCATTCACAGCCGCCAGCAAACCCCGCTTGGTGTTCACCTTCAACGACTCCCAGGGGTCCAGCATCGACACGCTGGTGAGGCGACCCGCGTCCACCGGATTGGTCGAGTCTTTGACATTCATCACCACCGTGCCGGGTTGCTGCAGGGTGGCTCTCGGAATCATCGGCGATGAAACCGCAGTGGCTGCAAACGCCTGGCCATAATAAGAACAATGCTTATAAGACGCGTGCATCCAACTGGCACCCTCGCCTTCGTATTGCGCCACCAAATCCATGTTGCACTGGGTGCCTGCAAACCCCGCGAGGCGATCGGCCAAAGGCACCTGCCCCTGCAACGCATTTTCGGGGCGATCTGTGCTGCGGCATTGTGCCTTGGGAATGGCAGTTTGCACCGGTTGTGGATCTTGCCCGCTGGGCGCAATCGGCGTTCGCCCTGCACTGGCCGACGACGAATCTCCACCCCCCAAACATCCCCCCAGAACAACGCTTACAGAAATCAAGGCGAATGCCGACCCAGCAAAATACTTTGCCATGTTTGTTGTCTCCCACAGTGGTGCCATTTTTAGGCTTTTGTTTTTATTACCTTTTTGGGAGAAGCTACGGATTCAAACTGACGGGCTGCTGACGCCCATTTTGCTAAACAGTGGGCGTGGTGAGTCCCCAAGCAATGGCCAGCTTGGTGAGCTCTATGTCGCTGCTGACCTGCAGCTTTTTTTTGATCTGGTAGTGGATGTTGTGGATTGTTTTTGCGCTTAAAAAAAGTAACTCACCAATTTGCTCCGCACTCTGCCCCGCCACGAGCAGGCACAGCACTTCAAACTCTCGGCTACTCAACTCATCCAGTCCACCTCGGGCACCCGCAACCCGGGAAAGCGCCATGAGTCTGGACAAATCCGCGCTGATGAATGTGCGGCCAGACAACACCTCTGCAATGGCGCGCAGCAACACCTCTGGGCGGCTGCTTTTGGTCACATAACCTTTGGCCCCTGCATCCAGGCAAGCCCGCGCCAATTCGATGGAGTTGTGCATGGTGAACATCAACACGCGCGCGTCCGGCCATCGACTCAAGACCCGTTGAATAAGCCCCAGTCCAACAGGCTCAGGCATGCTGATGTCGCAAATCAATAAATCAGGAAGCGCTTTTTGGCACTGGGCAAAAGCCTCCTGGGCACTTTCAGCTTCACACACACTGCGGTAGCCACCCTGCGTTTCCAGCAAGTGCCGGTAACCCGCCCTCACCACTGCATGGTCATCGACCAGCAAAATAGACGCTGTGTTGTTCATGGTGTTTTAAACTCTGCAGATACCTCAAATTTTGCGCTGCCAAGGCTTGTGGTGAGCAAGCCACCATGCACGCGCACGCGCTCGGCCAACAACTGCAGGCCCATGCCTCCCGAAGGAGGCGACTGCACGCGCAACGCGGCTGTGGTGTTAGTCACACGCAAGCGCAAAACATCGGCCATGGCAACAAGGCTCACGGACACGTCAGCATCTTCAGGGGCGTGTCGACTGATATTTGCAAGGCTTTCCTCAATGGTGCGGTACACACACAGTGCCTGGTCTTTGTCCAGCCTACGCAATGCAGTGGGGTCCAATTGCAAATCCAAGGTGCGCGCTCCGCCACTGTGAATGCGCCAACGTGTGCACAAGTCAGAGATGGCCATGCCCAAATCAGCCCCTTCCAACACAGGGGGGCATTTGTTCACCAGCACCGCGCGCATGCGCTCAAATGCACTCTCGATCATCAGATCGATTTGCTCGAGCTGCTCACGAGCCTCGGTGTTGTCTGGTTGCAGGTGGTTACGCAATTGTGCACAGTTCACGGCAATCAATGAAAGTGATTGTCCTAAATCTGCATGCACGAGGTGCGCAAGCTCGCGGCGCTCTTCCTCCTGCACGTGCAGCAACTTGAGCAATAAGCGGCGCCGGGTTTGGGTGAGGCGCCACAAACGTTCGCTCAAACGATTCACACCCTCTGCAATTCGACCAAACTCTTGCGGTTGTACCGCCGGCAATTGCGCGGGTGGGGGGCTGTCTTCAGAAATCGCGATGGAATCCAATTGTTGCACCAGGCGAGTGGCTGGCTGAAAAGCTCGACCAACCACCACATAACACAGGGCCGCTAGGCTGGCCACAATCAGCGTGGTGAGCAACAACAAATCCCGAAGCGTGTTCCAAAACTTTCCAAACACGCGGCGTGCATCGGCGGTGATAAACAACTCACCAAAGGGTTGCCCCCACAGACCCACCTCCTGGGGGGGCATTTGCACGTGCAAACCCAGGGTTTGGAGCAACGCATAGGCCATTGGGCTGTGTTGCAGGGTGTCGCAATTCTCTTGCCTCACCTGGCCATTCCAGCCCTCGTAACGTATGCAATACGGCGCAAGCTGCAGACCATACTGGCTGCCAGCCAACACAGGGGAGCCCTCAATCTCTGGGGTGATTTGGCGGCGGTACATGGAATACTCCACCATTTCATGAAGGCGATTTGCGTCACTGAGCAATGCCGTTTGCACCTCTTGGGTGGTGCGCCAAACCACATAGGCCGAGATCACGCTCCAACACAACAGGCCAAGCGTGATCATGCGCACCAGCAAATAACGTTTTAGGTTCATGCGGCATTGTAAAACGGGATGGGCCACTCAGGATCGGGCAAATTTCCCTTCATCCGGCAGCAGGTCCTGCGTGGCCATCTCTCCATGCAATCGCAGCGCCAAATTGCGCGCC
>DASUDK010000142.1:0-11303 GCA_036275655.1 Limnobacter sp.
CGCCGCTGGCGGTGGTGACCCTGTGATGTACCAGCACATCTTCTGGTTCTTCGGTCACCCCGAGGTGTACATCATGATTTTGCCGGCCTTCGGCATCATCAGCCACATTGTGCCCACCTTCGCCCGCAAAACCCTGTTTGGTTACAGCTCCATGGTGTACGCCACAGCGTCCATCGCGATCCTGTCCTTCATCGTGTGGGCGCACCACATGTTCACAACCGGCATGCCAGTCACGGGCCAGTTGTTCTTCATGTACGCCACCATGTTGATTGCTGTGCCAACCGGCGTGAAGGTGTTCAACTGGCTGGCCACCATGTGGCGCGGTTCCATGACCTTCGAAACCCCCATGCTGTTTGCTGTGGGCTTCATTTTCGTGTTCACGATGGGTGGTTTCACCGGCCTCATTCTGGCGGTGGCACCTGTTGACATTCAGTTGCAAGACACCTATTACGTGGTGGCACACTTCCACTATGTGTTGGTGGCGGGCTCCCTGTTTGCCTTGTTTGCTGGCACCTACTACTGGCTGCCCAAGTGGTCTGGCCGCATGTACAGCGAGAAACTGGGCAAACTGCACTTCTGGTCAAGCCTGATTAGCTTCAACATCACATTCTTCCCCATGCACTTCTTGGGGCTGGCGGGCATGCCACGTCGTTACGCCGACTACGCCACGCAGTTCACGGACTTCCACGCCATCGCCACCATCGGTGCTTTCTGGTTCGGTTTGTCCCAGCTGATCTTCCTGTGGTGTGTGCTCAAGGCATGGACGTTCCAGCAAGGCGAGCCTGCGCCCGCCAAGCCATGGGAAGGTGCTGAGGGTCTGGAGTGGACAGTGCCTTCACCTGCACCATTCCACACCTTTGAAAACCCACCCACAGTGAAGTAACTTGCAGTACGAAGGAATGGCCTTGACCCCAGAAGAGAAAGAAAAGTCCAAGCAAAACAAACGCACCGGCCTTATTCTGTTGTCGGTGGTGCTGGTGTTTTTTCTGGGGATTGTGGTCCGCAAGGTGATGGAGCCGAGCATCCTGAATTTGATGAACTAAGCAGTGCAGGTGGTGCGTATGTCTCAAGGTCAGCAGTCCAAAGTCAACACAGGTGGTTTACACAAGCAGATGTTGCTGCGCCTGTTGGTGATTGTGGTGGCCATGTTTGGGTTTGGCTATGCCTTGGTGCCCATTTACAAGGCCATTTGCGAGATCACCGGCATCAACGTGTTAACGCCGCAAACCCGCAACGCCGACGAGATTGTAAAAAACACGCAAGTGGACACCAGCCGCACCATTGAAGTGATTTTTGATGCCAATGAGCGGGGCAAGTTTCAGTTCAAACCCGAGACCAACCGCCTGACGGTTCACCCCGGCGAATTGGTGACAATGAATTATGTGGTGTACAACAACCTGCCCAACGACACCGCTGGGCAGGCCATACCGAGTTACCTGCCCAGCAAGGCTGCAGCGCATTTCACCAAACTGGAATGCTTTTGTTTTAAACAGCAGCCTTTTAAGGCGGGCGAACACAAAGAGTTTCCGGTGGTGTTTGTGATCAATCCCGAGTTGCCCAAGGATGTTCACACCATCACCCTGAGTTACACGTTTTTTGAAGTGGCAGGAGCCACAGCCATGTCGGCGCAATAGCGTCGGCCAACATGAGGTAATGCGTGTCGGATAACATCAAAAAGGCGGTGAGCCGCAAAGGCGACAAAGCCACCTTTCTGCAAACCTTGTCGGCGGTGCTGTGGTCGTTTTTTGGTGTGCGCAAAGGCAAGGCCCACACCGAAGACATGCAAAGGCTAAACCCCATCCACGTGATTGTGGTGGGCATTGGAGCGGCGGCCTTGTTTGTGGTGGGCCTGCTGGTGTTGGTGAACATTGTGGTGAGTTCAGCGCAATAATGCTGTGCTTGCCAATGCAGTACTGAAGCAAAATTAAACTCTAGGAATAGGAGAAACCACCATGCGTGCGAATGCACCATATTACTTTGTGCCGGGCTTGTCCCAGTGGCCCATTCTGGGCGCACTGGCCATGCTCTTTTTTGTTGCGGGCATGACCAACTGGGTCAACGGTGGAAGCTGGGGCGCGGCCTCATTTGCGCTGAGCATGGCCATTCTCTTTTTTGTGTTGTTCGGCTGGTTCAAGCACGTGGTGGGCGAATCCGAAGGTGGGATGTACAGCGACCGTGTGGATGTGTCTTTCCGCTGGTCCATGGGCTGGTTCATCTTCTCGGAAGTGATGTTCTTCGCCGCGTTCTTTGGCGCATTGTTCTACGCCCGTCAAATTGCATTGCCTTGGCTGGGCGATCTGGACAACAAGGCCTTCCTGTGGCCAGACTTCACAGCCAACTGGCCCAACACTGGCCCAGCCGGCACAGTGGATTCTTTCCAGACCATCGGCCCATGGCCCATTCCAACCATCAACACCGCGTTGTTGCTCACCTCAGGTCTCACCCTGACTTGGGCACACCATGCGCTGATTGCCAATCAGCGTGGCAAGTTGGTGCTGGGCCTTGCGCTCACCGTGTTGCTGGGTGCAATTTTTATGGGCTTCCAAGCGTACGAATACATCCATGCATACCGTGATCTCAACCTCACGTTGGAGTCTGGCATTTTCGGTTCAACCTTCTTCATGTTGACCGGCTTCCACGGCTTCCACGTGACCATTGGTGCCATCATGCTGTTCTTCATCATGATCCGATGCATCAAAGGCCACTTCACCCCGCAAAACCATTTTGCTTTTGAGGCTGCCGCTTGGTACTGGCACTTCGTGGACGTGGTGTGGTTGGGTCTGTACGTGGTGGTGTACTGGCTGTAAACCGCCAAACCCAAAGAATAAAAAGCCACTGGCAAATCACCGGTGGCTTTTTTTTGATTACCGAATCCCGGTGGCTTCAATCCAGCCCATGTAGTAAGAGAGCAGTATGAGCAGGAACAGTGCAATCGACATGCCAATGCGCACCGTGAGTGCGTTGACTGTGCGAGACGACTTGCTTTTGTCTTTCATCAGAAAGAAAAACGCCGACGCCAGGCTGGCCAAAATGACCACAAATGCCAGGCCAATAATCACCTTCATGGGTACCACCTTTCAGACCAAATGCGTGCTGATTGCACCTTGGGAAGTATGTCATGGTTAATGCCCCACAAGCGCACCGGCGCGGCAAGCTGATGCTCACTTTGTTGTTGGGTTTTGCCATGGCCACACTCACGTACAACTTGGGGCAATGGCAGACCGGTCGGGCAGCACAAAAACAGGCCTTGCACGACCAGCAAGTGGCCGCCTTGGCCGCGGCACCCATCACGCCCATGCAGTCGGTGGTGGACTTGGACAATTTGTCCTACCGCAAAGTCGCGTTGAAGGGTCGATTTATTCCCGACGCGCTGGTATACATCGACAATCGCCAGGTCAATGGCAGGCCCGCGGTGCAGGTGGTGCAGGCTTTTCAGCCCGAGGGGGCGGCGCATGTGGTGCCTGTGGATCGCGGCTTGTTGTTGAGAGACCCGCGTGAGCCCCGGTTGGCGCCGTCCATGCCTGGCCAAGCGGTGGATGCACCCGGGCAAGGTGGGGAGGTGCTGCTGCAAGCCACCTTGTTGCCGCGGTTTGCGCAGGCTGCCGAATTGCACGGCATGGCGCTGGGTGCGCAGGGCGATGTACACCAGGAGCAAAACAATGGGCGCGCGGTGTGGTCCAATTTTGACCCGACCTTGTTTGCAACACTGGTCAATCGCCCTGTGAGCAATTTTGTACTCACAGAGCAGCCCGTGCTGGTGGCCATGGGCGATTTGGCCGCGACCCCTGCGGCGGGAGTTACACAGCGCAATGGTTTTTACCACAGCGCTGTGGCGCTGCCTGAGCAAGTGGCCAAGCACCGGGGGTATGCGTTCCAGTGGTTCAGCATGACCGTGGCCTTGGTGTTGTTGACTTTGTTTTTTGTGTATCGCGAGTTTTTTAAAGGAAAATCAGCATGAGTGCACCAGCCCCAGCCAAAAGCGGCTTAAGCAAAGGCCAGTGGACGATTGTCGCGGTGTTTTTGACCTGCGCACTGCCCATCGTGGTGGCGTTTTACCTGTACTTTTTTAACAAGCCCGAGGGCACCAACAATTACGGCACGATTTTGGATCCCCAAGTGGCGGTGTCCAAAACGGTGTTCAAAAACATCAATGGCGAGAATTTCACCATGGACCAGGTGGCTGGCAAATGGGTGCTGATCTCTGCCATCCAGAGTACTTGCGATGAAACCTGCCAGCAGGCCCTGTATTACCAAAGGCAGGCGCGCGCCTCCAAGGGCAAGGAGCAGGGGCGCATCGAACGGGTGGTGTTTGTGACCGACGAAGGCCCGCTTGAAACGTTGTTGCTGCGCCAATTCCCCGATGTTCACTTTGTGCGGGCCACCCCGGAGCAGCTCAAAGACTGGTTGCCCCTGACGGGTGGCATTGTGGGCAGCAAGGGCAGTGCGCAGGTGGGCAATCTGCATGACCACGTTTTTGTGGCAGACCCCTTGGGGCACGTGATGATGCGGTTCCCGCCCAATGGCACCCTGGAATTCGACAAATTCCGCAAAGACATCAGCCGCCTGTTGTGGGCATCCAATATTGGTTAAGTAGATTGAGCGAGCGCAGTATGAGTTACAAACGCCTGGTTGCATTCACCACCGTCCTGACTTTTTTCCTGATCATGTTGGGCGCCTTTGTGCGCCTGACAGATGCGGGCTTGGGCTGCCCCGACTGGCCCGGTTGCTATGGCAAGCTGACGCCGACCCACGCCGCTGAAGAAATTGCCCAAGCGGTTGAAATCCAGGGCGGCACGCATGGACCGGTTTCCATGCCCAAGGCCTGGAAGGAGATGGCGCACCGGTATGTGGCCACATTTTTGGGCTTGTTGATTATTGGTATCACGGCCATGGCCTGGAAAAAACGTGAAACGCTGAAGCAATCCCCGGCCCTGGCCACATGGCTGCTGTTTGCCGTGTGTTTGCAGGGCGCGTTTGGCGCATGGACGGTCACCATGCTCCTCAAGCCCGCGATTGTGACAGGTCACTTGATTGGTGGCATGACCATCTTGGGCATGTTGACCTGGCTGTGGCTGCGTCAAACCAGCCCGGCCCGCACGGTGGCACCGCCCGCAAGCAACGCAAAGCTTCGCTTGTTCGCCCGCCTTGGGCTGGTGGTGGTGGCTGCGCAAATCATTTTGGGTGGGTGGGTGAGCACCAATTATGCGGCGGTGGTGTGCACAGATTTCCCGACCTGCCAGGGCAGTTATTGGCCCAACATGGAGTTTAATCACGCGTTTCACATTGTTCGCCACCTTGGAGAAACCCCCGACGGTGAAATCCTCAATGTGGCCAGCCTCACGGCCATCCACATGATTCACCGCATGGGCGCGATCGTGGTGGCCTTGGTGATTGGTGGATTGGCATTCGCTTTGTGGCGCAACCCAGGCACCCGGGCGCTGGCGATTGCGGTGGCGGGCGTGCTTGGCTTGCAAATTGCCATGGGCATTGGCAATGTGGTGTTTCAGTTGCCCCTTTGGTTGGCTGTGGCGCACAATGGGGGCGCGGCGCTTTTGTTGGTCACCCTGATCTTGGTAAACTATCGGGTTGCAGGTGCGGCTGGCATCAGTCGCAACATTTCATAAGGCCCCAACATGCCCAGTGCATCCAAACCCAAAGCCGTGACCGGAATTTCTCACATCGCCAGGCAGTATTGGACGCTCACCAAGCCACGTGTGGTGGCGCTCATTGTGTTCTGTGCCGTGATTGGCATGTTTCTGGCCACCCCCAATTTGCCCAACGCGCAAGTGTTGATTGCCGGCACCTTGGGCATTTGGCTGGTGGCAGGCGCGGCGGCCGCGTTCAATTGCCTGGTCGAGCAGCGCATTGATGCGGTGATGGCACGCACCCGCGCACGCCCACTGCCTCGCGGCGAACTCAATTCCGTGCAAACCTTGGTGTTCTCCAGCATGGTGGGCGGCCTTGGGGTTTGGGTGTTGTATGTGTTTGTGAACCCGCTCACCATGTGGCTCACGCTGGCGACGTTTGTGGGCTACGCCGTGATCTACACCCTGCTGCTCAAACCCAACACACCTCAAAACATTGTGATTGGTGGTGCTTCAGGCGCCATGCCACCAGTGCTGGGTTGGGCCGCGGTCACCAACACCGTGTCGGCCGAGGCCCTGGTGTTGTTTCTCATCATTTTTGTGTGGACGCCACCCCACTTTTGGGCTTTGGCTTTGTACCGCACGCAAGAATATGCCCGTGCAGGTTTGCCCATGCTGCCTGTGACCCACGGCGCTGCCTTTACCCAATTCCATGTGTTTTTGTACACCATCATGTTGGCGGCCACCACGCTCATTCCCTTCGCCATGAAGATGAGTGGGTTGATTTACCTGCTGAGTGCGGTGGTGCTCAATGCGGTGTTTATTGCATACGGCTACCGCATCTGGAAAAACTACAGCGACGCGCTGGCCAAAAAAGCATTTGCCTATTCAATCGCCTATCTGGCGTTGTTGTTTGCCGCCTTGCTGGTGGATCATTACTTCGTGGTGTAAAGCGTATGTTGTTCAAGCAGTTCAAGAAGGTCTTGTTGGGTGCGGTGGTGTTGTTGTCGGCTTGTAATTTTGGCCCAGCAGAGTTTGTAAACACCGACATCACTGGCTCCAGTCTCAAAGCCGATTTTGAGCTAAAAGATTTGTCGGGCACGGTGCGCACCATGGAGAGTTACAAAGGCAAGGTGGTGGCCATTTTCTTTGGGTATACCCATTGCCCCGATGTGTGCCCCATCACCATGCAGCAGTGGTCAGAGGTCAAGGCCCAGTTGGGCGATAAAGGCAACGACCTGCAGGTGCTTTTTGTGAGTGTGGATCCCGAGCGGGACACGCCTGAGCTGTTGCGAAGTTATGTGCCCAAATTCAACCCGACCTTTGATGCACTCACCGCCGAAAATCCAGAGGACTTAAAGCCCTTGCTCAGTGGCCTGAAGGTGTACGCCGCCAAAGTAAACACAGACAAACCGGGCCAATACCTGATGGACCACACCTCCGCCAGTTATGTGTTTGATCAGCAAGGGCGCCCGCGCTTGTTGATTCGCCACAATGCGGACGCCGCGCCGGTGGTGAGCGACGTGGCTCAAATCCTGAGCGGCAAGTAAGCGCTACAACAGGATAGGCTGGGGTTTTTCCGTGGTGATGGCCACGTGGGTCACGCCCGCCAGGGGCAACTGCAGCTGCTGCACAAACACATCCAGGTTCCAAGATTGGTCCACATTGCGACCCTGTGGCGATTTGGCCCACACCAAATTGTCGCCCATTTTCCAGACCACACGCCAAGCAAGTTTGGCAACCACATCGCTGGCCTTTTTGTGGGTGGGTTCGCACAACAGGCTGATCACCGGCCTGCCTTGGTCCAGTTCATGTTTTAGCACTTCGAGGTAAATGGCGTCGGCTTGCGCCAGGCCAGCGCCTTGGTAGCAGTGTGCCTCCAGGCCGGCCTTGGCCAGTGCGCGCAGCAGCATGTTGGGTGAGGTGTCCAACACGGGGCAGGGATTGTCGGGTGTTTCACTCCAGCGCATCACCTGCTCCATGTAGACGTCGCATGGTGGGTGTCCATCGCTGAGCACAGGCAAATGGCTCCAGCCAATCCCATGGTGATCCAGCATCACGGCCAAAGCACATGGACCACTCAGGGCATGTGGCGTTTTGGGCGATTCAAATCCAAAGACTGGCCTTGGAACCGGCTTGCTTAAGCCTGGCAGCGGTCGGAGTGCGGGCGATTTGCTGTGTTTGTTCAGCGGCAATGCTTTAGAAAAATCGAGGTTTAGGCCAAAGGTTTCTCTCATGCGCTTGGGTCCTTTTGGTCAGGTGGGTGGATTCGACCCATCTTATGGACTCTCTGTGCAATATCGATGTGTGCATAGTTATATGCAGATTTGGTATTCCGTTCTGCACAACGGACTCACCACGCTTGCGTCACTTGCCGGGCATCACGCGTTTGAATGGGGTGAGCACTTGGGCTTTGTCTGCGCTGTATGCGCCCTGGAGGTGGGTCACAATCTCGCCCTTGGGTGTCGTGACCAGCAGGTGGATGGTGTCCTCGTTGGCGATGCCAGTGGATTGGCGAAACGTCTCTTTGTTGGTGTACACCGTGATCACTTTTTCGCGGTTGTATTGGCCCTGAATGCCTCGACGCATGCCGTTGTCCACAAACCACTGGAACCAACCGCCGTAGTTTTCAAGCACTGGAAGCTCTATCCAGTGGTATGCGCTGTTGGGGTTTTTTAATTGAAGTCCGTTGATCCAGGTGTCCACAAGCGCCTGTTGCTCACGCTTAAAAGCCACCAGCACCAAGGTGTGGGGGCCGGGCAAATCCGTGGGCAGGGTGTAGGTTTTTTCGTTGAGGTCTTGTGCTTGTAGCGTGGGCAGTCTGGGCTGTGCCCAAACCGGCGCAGCCACAACAAGGAGAGTCAACAACACGCTGCGCAACAAGGGCATGGCGATGCTCAAGACAGCAGGTTTTGCACCCCAGCGGGCAGGCCACTGTGGTTGCCTGGGCTGTTGGTGGTCTCGGTGGCTTGGGTGCTCAGGGGGCTGTTGATGCCGCCTGCGGCAAACAGCGTGTCGAGCGCCTCACCGATCGGATTGAGCAAGGGGTCCAGCGGCGAGGCATTTGTGCCACCGTCGCCACCGTCATTGCCCCCGGTGTCACCGCCATCATCCCCGCCATTGCCACCTGTGTCGCCACCAGAGCCGTTGCCATCGGTGTTTCCACCCGAGGGCGGTGGCGTTGTGCTGCTCTCCGTGGTGGTGCGTGTGTCGTCGCTGCTGTAGTCGCCCGCAATGGCGCCCACGGCCAATAGGCCCACTGCCGCCTCGGCCAGGGGGAAATCTGCGCCCGCCGATGTGGTGGGGCCAAACAGTCCAAACAGGTTGGATGTGCTTGCGTTTGCGTTGGCCACACGCTCTGGCGCATTGCTGTCAAAGTACACACCCTGACCAAACAAATCGCTGGCAATCCACTGTGGGGGTTGATCGGGTTCCACCACCTCCAGGTTGAAGGTGGCGGCGGCCGCGTTTTCAATCACCAGGGCGTCATTCACCCCTGTGAACTCAATCACTGCGCGTGCCCCGGACTCGGCCACCACGCGGTCGCCAGGCAGCAGGGCCATGCCTGCTTGTGCGGGCAAGAAAAAGCCATCGCGCACCACTTGAACACCGGCCGTGGTGCTGCTGATGGTGGCTTGCTGTTCAAGGGTTTGGGTGTTTGCTCTCATGGCCTTCAAGCGTAATCGTATGGGCCGCCCACTTCAAGCGCTTTTTTGTATGCGGGCAAGGCGTGCACGCGTTTTACGTAGGCCGCAATGTTGGGCATGCGCTTGATGGACTCTGCCCGGCTTGCGGCAGCCTCCAGTGGGAAAATCATCATGATGTCGGCACCGGTCATTTGGTCGCCGCAGAACCACGTGTTTTTCGCCAAGTGGTCGTTGAGGTATTTGAACTGCCGCTCCAGGTTGGGGTTGAGGAAGCTGTTTTTGACTTGGGCCGAAATGCCGCGTGCAATCGGCAACACAATCGGCTTTAAGAAGAACGGCAGGGGGGCCTTTTCGATTTTGTTGAATATCAGCGTCATGACCAAAAATGGCATGGCACTGCCCTCTGCAAAATGGGTCCAGTACACATAATCCCGGTGTGCTTGGGTGCCTGCCTCTGGGCGCATCTTGCCGCCTGCTTTGTCGATGAGGTATTCCACAATCGCGCCGCTCTCGGCCACGGTGATGTTGCCGTCGGTGATCACCGGGCTTTTGCCCAAGGGATGGATTTCAAAAAGCTCAGCCGGTGCCAGGTAAGTTTTGGGGTCGCGTTTGTAGTGCTTCACCTCGTAGGGCAAGCCAAGCTCCTCCAGCAACCAAATGATGCGTTGCGAGCGGGAATGTTCCAGGTGGTGCAGTGTGATCATGGTGCGTGCGCAATAAAAAAGGGCTTGTGGATACAAGCCCTTAGTGTAGGTGAGTTTTAAGCGTAAATGATGACGGTGGTTACGCTTCGCCGTGCTCGTATTTAATCAGTGCAGTGCGCATTTTTTTCATGGCTTGCACCTCGATTTGGCGCACACGCTCGGCCGACACGCCCAGTTCGGCGGCCAGGTCGTGCAGGGTTTTGGCTTGCTCGCCAGCCAGCCAGCGGCTTGCGATGATGCGCTGGCTGCGTTCGTCCAGCGTGGCCAGGGCCTGGTCCAGCCCCTCGCTGTGCAGGCGTTCCTGGCCTGCGGCCTCCAGCACCTCGCTGGGCTCGGCGCCCTCGGCGGCCAGGTAGCGCACGGGGTTGTGGGCGGTTTCTTCGCCGTCTACATCAATCACTGGGTCCAGGCTGAACTCGTTGCCCGCCATGCGGCGTTCCATGTCCGCCACGTCTTCAGGGCGCACATTCAGCTCAGCCGCCACTTCAGCAATTTGATCTTGCGACAGGGTTTGGCCGTACTTTTTAAAGCTGTTGAGATTAAAAAACAGCTTGCGGTGCGCCTTGGTGGTGATCATCTTGACCATGCGCCAGTTGCGGATGATGTACTCGTGAATTTCGGCTTTGATCCAGTGCAGGGCAAAGCTCACCAGGCGCACGCCCCGGGTGGGGTCAAAGCGCTTCACGGCTTTCATCAGGCCGATGTTGCCCTCTTGAATGAGGTCGGCGTGGGGCAGGCCGTAGCCCAGGTATTGGCGAGCCACAGCCACCACCAAGCGAAGGTGGCTGAGCACCAGGCGGCGGGCTGCCTCCAGGTCGTTGTCGCGTTGTAGCCGCTCGCCCAATGCCTGCTCTTCCTCGGGGGTGAGCATGGGGATTTGGTGAGTGGCAGAAATGTAGGCATCCAGATTGCCCAAGGGCCCGCGTGCAACGAGTGTCCAGGGGTCGCGCAGCGCCACAGCACGGCTGCTGGCGGCTGGGTTGGTCAATGCAAGTGCAGTGGTGGTCATTTTCGAAAACTCCGCAAAATGCTCCGTTGAGGCCCCCGGTTGGGCAGCCATCCATTTACAAGGCTATTTTAGCACTCTTCGCTTTGGAGTGCTAAGGGGTGGGAAGGTTCCATCTCGCCGACGCTTTCGCAAAATGACTTCAATTGTCGTGGATTATTCTCGCCTTTGTAGGCGGGTTCACCAATTTCAGGGGGGAGGTGAGGGCGTGTTGGGATTTACAATCATTTCACACAAAAAATAAATACAGGATTTGGGTTTGAAGCATCTTCTGATCATCGAAGACCACCCGACCACCGCCATGATCACGGAAGAGATGTTCAGCGCCATCATTCAGGGGCTGGAGGTTACCGTCGTTGAA
>DASUDK010000143.1:0-6313 GCA_036275655.1 Limnobacter sp.
GAGCACCCAACCACCCTTTCGCCATTGATCTTGAAGATCCAACACCACTTTGAGCGCCTCTTCCAGCGGAAGGGGCTCCACTTGGGGGGACATGCGTACAGATCTTATGTTGGCTTTCTCATCAAACGACACGGTAAAAAACTTCGCTGGCGGTGTCACAAAACCGTACTTCGGGTCGGCGAATCGGAGGTAGGCGAGTTCTTTGGGCATTCTGTACCAGTTGTCCTCTTCAATGACAGGTCCAATGGATGCACTGGACCTGGCCTGCATGTCTTTCCATGGCTCGCCGATGATGAGCGCAATTTCTTTGGCGGGCGTGAGCAACTCCGCCGCCTTGCCACCTCCCCAGGCCAGTGCCAAAGCGAAGCACAGGGTGAGGGCTTTGTGGCTTTTAAGCCAAGCGAGGCATTGGGCAAGGTGTGTCATCGTATGGGGTGCCCCTCTGCAATCTTGAGTATCTCGCGCTCAATGGTTGCGCGGCTTGGGCCTTTCAAGAGTTGGTGAAACTGCTTGGCAGCCCGCATTACAAAGGGCATGCGCTCGTCCAGGTTGGCCAAATTGGCCAAGGGGCTGTTGCCAAACGCAATGCTGCGCTCATCTGGCAATGGTGCACACTGGTTGGCCAGGGTGAGCTGCACAGGCTGCTCCAGGCCGCTAGAAAAACCAGTGACGTGCGCCAACGCGCTTGCCCCCTGGTTGCCCATCAACAGGCTGCGCATGCGCCAGTCGTCGTAAATCACGGGTTGTAAAATGTTTTGCTGCTCATGCCGAGCAAGTAAGCGGACGCTCTCAAAAATATCCCCACGCTCTATGGCTTCAAAGGCTGGGATAATTTCACCAAAAGGAAAACCAAACTTCACCTTGTCAGCCGCTGGCCACAGCACTGGGAACCTGGGGTTCTGATCAATTTTTTGGCGTGCCTTGAGGCATTTTTTCATCGCGTCCAAACCACGTTTGGCATAGAACATGTGCAAAGGGTAAATGTCTAAAAACAGGGCGCTGTTGCCCAAGGCCAGCGCCTTGTAGACGTATTCGATGGAAGTCTCTACCCCTTCCATGCTTGCACGTGCGCCCGCCGAGCCTATTTTGGCTCCGAGGGGTACCCAGGGGTTGCGCTCAAGCCTTTGGAGGTCGCGTTGCTGTTTGTTGATGCCCTGTATTCCGTCATTGGCATGCAACATGCCGCAGCCCACTTGTTTGGATGCAAATGCGGCCAAGCCTGCCCACTCAAAACGTGGATCACTGCGCCAAAGGGCTGCGTATGCGGCATTTATTTTGCGATTGCGGGCAATGGGGTCCACCATGAGCTGACCCCCAGGGGCAATCAACGTTTGCGCCTCTTTTTGGTAGACTCGCCACAAACAATCACAGGTGAGTATGTCGACTTCAGCGATCAGTTTTTCTGGACCACCGTAGCAGTCGGTGACGTAACTTTTGCATTGGTCCAAGCTGTGCTGGCTTTGATGCAACGGCATGGTGTCTGTGCCATGGTCATAAAAACACTTGCTCATGGCTGGCTCAACACTTTCAACTCAGCTTCGATTGTTTTTTTAACAAGCAGGGGCGCGGTAAGGCCCTGGGCATCAGAGACACCCGTGGCACTTGCACCATCCGAGAGCTCAATACGATAGGACACGCCTTGCTGCGGCTCTTTTGTGAGTTGATGACGAATTACAAACTGCACCACGCGATCTTCGGTTTGGTTTCGCAATGGGTTGTGAGGTATGTGTGGCTTGGCCACTTGGCTCAAGCCCGATGAAGGCGCGTTGTGTGTGGTGCGGGATTGGGAGGCAATCAGGGTTGCACCACAGGCTGTTTTCATGCCCTCAAAGGCCAGCGGAATGCCGTTGCAGGTGTGTGCCGGGTTGCCTTGAACAATCGGGTACACGCCCTTGCATTTGGGGCAGGCCACTTGGTGCCCCAACCCCGACGCAGGGCGTCCATCCACCGTGTACAGGGGAAACCCCTCCAGCACCTGGCCACCGTGGCTGGTGGTGTCGCCTTGGCGAATCATGAGCGGCATGCTTAAACTGTGAATAACGAACAGCTCCAGAAGCTAACACGCCAAAACCAAAGCACCAAAATACATCCCTACAAGGAGTGATGTATCGACAAATTGCGGGCAATCAAAACAAGCTTTGCTGCGCGTTTTGTGATTCCGGTTCGGAGGTGGGCTGCTCTGTGGAAGCCTGCTTGCTGCGCTTGGGCGTGCCATTTCGGTTGGGGTTGCGAGACCCGTGTTTGTTGTAAACACGACGGGCCTCTTCGGCAAAGCCTTCACGGTGGCGAAACTCGGTGATGTTGGCACGCGCTTGGGCAATCGCGGTATCGGGATTGACGATGGGCAAAGGGTAATCGCGACCAATCAGCACACCACACTCCTGTTGCAGCAAAATAGGCGTGGCCCAAGGTTGTGCAATCCATTCGGTGGGCAGGTTTTTTAATTCGGGGATCCATTGACGTACAAAGTCCCCGTGTGGATCGTGATCCAGCGCTTGCTTGACTGGGTTGTAAATGCGCAGGGTGTTGATGCCGGTGACGCCAGACTGCATTTGAAACTGCGGATAATGAATCCCTGGCTCGTAATCGAGAAACTCCCTGGCCAGCAGCGGTGCGGTGTGCCGCCAATCCAGCCACAACTGATAACTTGCAAAAGCCACCAACATGGCCCGCATCCGAAAATTAACCCAACCTGTGGCTTTGAGCATGCGCATGCAGGCATCCACCATCGGGAAGCCTGTGTGGCCCGCGTGCCAGGCCCGAAGCCGTGTACGCTCTAACTCAGTCAACCGGCCTGCGTTGCGCATGGTGTCAAGCCCGCGGTGGGCTGCCCTGTGCTCAAGTTCGGGCTCACTCTCCAGTTTTTGGATGAAATGGCAATGCCAATGCAGGCGGGACTCGAAAGATTTCAACGATTGACGCCATGCTTTTTGCGCAGCCGGATTGGGTTCTTGCTGATCTAGATTGGAACGGGCATGGCCGAGGGCGTTGAGCACCTCCCGAATCGAAAGCACACCGTACGCCAGGTAAGGCGACAGGCGGGAGCAAGCCGAGGGTGCAGACAAGGGACTGGACATCTCGAACCGATAATGCCGCCCCCGCACGGTGAGAAATTCATCCAGCAGGCGAAGCGCTTCCCGTCGCCCTCCCTTTTGCCGCTGCGGTTTGTCGACCATGTCTGCCAGAGCAAAGCACGCTGCATCGCCCCACACAGGCCAAGCTGGCGTTGACGACGGGCGCTGCAGCTGGGCATTGAGCATGACGCACGGCAAGCCATGCTGCGTTAGCCAACTGAGTGCTTGGGATCGCACTTCGTGCTGGGGCAAAAGCGGCAAACCCTGCCACGCCGGGGGGGGCAGTGTGGGCTTGCTCATGGTGGCCAGCCAACGCTTGCCCCATTCGTCACGGTTTGCCAAACCGCGCACCACGCCGTTGTTGGCAAACTCATGCCAAACAACCCTGGGTTGCTGCTTCACCCAACGCTTGATTGCCTTGTCCCGATCAAAGCTAGCCCAATTGCCGGTTTCCTCATGACTGTAAACATGAATGCCCCCGGGGCAATGCTCGACCAAGCCACCGAGAGCATCTTGGGCTGCCCCCTTCACCAGCAACAAGGGCACGGAATCTGGAATGCATTCTGAAAGCTCAAGCAAGCACTCTTTGGTGAATTCAAAGTGCTGGCGAGCACTGTCTGGCTGAGCAAGAAGTTTGGGCTCCAGGGCGAACAACAAGGCCACCGCACCGCCCTGCTGTTTGGCGTTTTGTATGGCGTGCACAAGGGGTGCGTGGTCGCTTACCCGAAGGTCTTTTTTTAACCAAACCAGATGCAATGCAAGCATGCTTTAGAAAAGAATACTGTGTATTAAAACAGTGTATCTCAGTTTGATGCTTTTGTTGAGGATTGCAAGCATTGCCTGCGTTGCTCAAAGAAGCAAATGGCGCTGCTGCTGCCCACATTCAGGCTTTCAACCGCCTCGGTTTGGGGAATGCGCACATGCACGCTGGCCCTTTGAAGCCAAGCCTCGCTCACACCCCGCCCTTCACTGCCAAACACCCACAGGCCGGGCTGGGTGAGATCCAGGTCGTACAAAGACCTACTCCTGCCACTCAATGTGGTGGCCCGCACTTCAGGCCTTGTTGATGGGTTTTGCAAGGCGGCCAGCACACTGCGCTCACTGCAAAACGACAACGAAAATTGCGCACCCATGCCCGCGCGCAGGGATTTGTCACCCCACACCCAGGCAGATTGCTCACTGCAAGCCACCTGTTCTATGCCTGCTGCAGCCGCGTTGCGCAGCACCACGCCCACATTGCCTGGGTCTTGAATACCATCGAGCACGAGCAAGTTCCTCGCCAAATCGGGCTTTGTAATCCCTTCAGGCGGTGTGAAAACCACCAAGGGACCTGTGGGCGCGCTGAGTGCGCTGATCTTTTTGTAAACAACCAGCGGCACCACCACCAATCGGGCGTTGGGGCTGCATGCAATGCTTTGCAGTGCCAGCCATTCGGGATGAGTGAGCAAAGTGTCTGGCAACCAAATCTCAAGAGCGCGATCGGGCAGGTGATTCATGAGGTCGGCGAACAAGTGCAGGCCCTCTGCACAGGCCACGCCTTGTGCTTTCATGGCGGCGGTGTTGCCAACCAGCTTTGCCAGGTGTTTTACCCGCTCATTGGAAGGCGAATCAATTCGACCATGATTGAGCAAACCCAGCTTCATTCAAACAACCCCTGTTGACCCAACTCAAGCACTTCACGCACCGGCCTGAATGAGCGGCGATGCAGTGCACTTGCACCATGCTGGCGTAAAAGGTCCATGTGCCTGGCCGTGGGGTAGCCCATGTGCAGGTGCAATTCGTATTGGGGAAAAATCTGCGCCTGCGCGTGGCACCAGTGATCGCGCCACACCTTGGCCAGAATAGACCCGGCGGAGACGGCTGGCACTTTGCTGTCACCCTTCACGACCGCCACACTGCGGTAACTCCACGCTGGCAATTTGTTGCCATCCACCACCACCAGGCACTGTGCGGGTGTGAGCCCCGTCTGTTGCATCACGGCATCCACCGCACGGTGCATGGCCAAAAGACTGGCCTTTAAAATGTTGAGGCTGTCAATTTCGGCCACGCTGGCCTGGGCCACGGCATGCGCTTGCGCTCGTTGCTGAATTTGCCCATACAGGGCTTCTCTGCGCTTGGGGCTGAGCGTTTTTGAGCAGGCCAGCCCCTCAATGGGGTGCTCGGGGTGCAGCATTGCAGCGCCTGCCACCACGGGCCCAAACAATGGGCCCCTACCCGCCTCGTCCACGCCGATCACATGCAGCCCATGGTGCTTTGCGTATGCCCACAGCGCTGGCCAGGGCTCGGCCTGTGCGGCCAGGGCGCGCAGCTCAAGCATGCATCACCTGTGCAATGGCCTGGCTGGCCAGTTGTGCGGAGGGTTGTAACAGGAGCGCATGTTGCTCTTTAAAAGCCTGCTCCAAGCTTTGGCGGTTGGCTTCATCATCCAATTGAAAGAGCACCGCATCGCACAGGGCTGGGGGTGAGGCTGCATCCTGGATGAGCTCGGGCACTGCAAAACGGTTTAGCAAAATATTGGGCAAACCCACGTAAGGCAAATAGCCTTTGCCTTTCATCAAGCGGTAGCTCAACCATGGCATTTTGTAGGCAATCACCATGGGCTTTTGGTACATCATGGCCTCCAGTGTGGCCGTACCGCTTGCCAGCAATACGGCGTTGGCCGCCGCCATGCATTCATGAGAGCGCCCCTCCACGAGGGTCCAGCGCGTGCGCAAGTCCGGTGGGATCATGGCTTGAAACATGGCCATCAAACCGCCAGGGGGCATGGGCGTGACAAACTTCAATTGAGGCTTGTGCTTGAGCAATTCAATGGCTGTGGCCACAAAGGCTGGGCCAAGATACTTCACCTCAGCGGTGCGACTGCCAGGCAACACTGCAAGAATTTCTGCATTCACATCGAGCCCAAGGCCGGAGCGGTACGCTTGAACATCGATGTGTTGAGGCACCAATTGGGCCATGGGATGCCCGATGTACGTGGATGAAATCCCCTGCGCTGCAAGAATCGCGGGCTCAAACGGAAAAATGCACAACACATGGCTGCATGCCGCCTTGATTTTGTGAATACGTTCCATGCGCCAGGCCCAGATGGACGGGCAAACCATGTGCACCGTGGGCACGCCTGCCTCTTTTAGGGCCAGTTCCAGCGCAAGGTTAAAATCGGGAGCGTCCACGCCAACCATCACTTTGGGCCTGGCCACGTCACGCCAATGGGCAATCAGAGATTTGCGCATGGCCAGCAG
>DASUDK010000144.1:0-2734 GCA_036275655.1 Limnobacter sp.
GTACAGACTTCTCAGCTGGTTTTCGTGACTGAAAACCCTTGAACACCCGGTGCGGGCTTGTCCCAAACCGGGTTTTTTTTATTCGGCCTGGCGGTAATAATCGCTTTGCACATACCACTCAAAGGCATGCATGTAGGCCACCTTAAAAATGGCCGCCAAAGGCAAAGCCAAGAACACCCCCACCAAGCCAAACAGGGCGCCAAAAAACGCCAGGGCGAAAATCACCGCGATGGCGGACAAACCGATTTTGTCACCCACCACCAGCGGGGTCAGCACAAAACCTTCAATCATTTGGCCCAGCACAAACACCACCAGCACCCACACCAAAGGCAAAAAGCCCTGCAACTCCAGTGCGGCCGTGAGCAAAGCCACCAGCAACGCCACCGCAAAGCCCAAATAAGGCACCACGCTGAGTAAACCCGCCAGCATGCCAATCGCCCAACCGCTCTTCAAACCTGCAATCGTCAGGCCCACCGAGTAAAAGGTCCCCAAAAAGAGCACCACAATCAACATGCCCTTGATGTACTCATTGAGGACCGTGTCAATCTCGACCAACATCGGCTGGGTGCGGCGCCACACATGGCGCGGAAAAAGCCTTTGCACCGCCTGCGCAATTTGCGCCCAACCCGGCAAAATAAACAGGGTGGCCATCACGGTGAGGGACACAAAGCCAGTCAGGCCCAACACCGATTGCGAACCCGATCGCAAAATCTTGGTGCTCACCTCTGCCAAAGTGCCCCGGTTCTCGCTGATGTACTGGGCAATCCGGTCACGCATTTCTGTGCTGTCCACCGACACCGCCAACCCAAACATGTCGTTTAACCACGGCAACACCGTGCGTTTGATGTTCACCAGCAACTGCGGCAAATTGTTTTGAATGAGATCGAGCTGGGTGAGCACCACGGGAATGAACAACAAGCCCACGCTGGAAAACAGCAGCATCAGCCCAAAAAACGTGGCCACTGCACACACCGGCAAGGGCACTCGCCCGCGCAATTGCCGATGCACCCAACGGCTGGGGCCGTGCATCAAATAAGCCAAGGCAAAGGCCGCCACAAACGGGGCCAGCACACTCCAAAGCTGGATGGTGAACAACAACACCAAACCAGCACTTAAAAGCAGGGCCCAGTTGCGCAGGTAGAAGGCACTGGCCACATCCGCCAATGCAATCCGCACGGGCTTGCCTGGCTTGTCATTCAACGATTTAGACATGTCCTTTTGCTCAACACTCAAAACATATTCCCCATCAACGTTTGCCACGCAACACCAAATACACCCCGCCCAAGGTCATGACCATGGCAACCAACAAGGTGCTGGTGAGAGACTCATCCAAAAACACCACCCCGGCAACTGCAGCAATCACTGGCACACTGAGCTGCACGCTGGCCGCCGATGTGGTGGGCAACATGGGCAACACCTTGTACCACACTGCATAACCAATGCCACTGGCCAGGCAACCCGATGCCAACGCAAACAACACCCCTGCGGTGGACGGTGTGGGCAAACGCACCTCATACAAGACCAAACCGCGGGCCTGGGTCACCCCTGGAATATGCACATCCATGTGCACAGCCAACAACACCCCGGCCATCAACACAGCCATCAGCAGCGACGCCCGGTAAAAATTGCTGGCTGTGTCGAGCAGTGGCGTGGCAGAGCCCTTTCCAACCACCGAGTAAACACCCCAGCATACGCCAGCCCCCGCCATGCTCAGCACCGCCAGCAAAGAGTCGGGCCGCTGTACATTCGGCCAGAGCAACACCACCAGGCCCAGCACAGCCACACCCGCCCCCAAAGCCCGCAAACCCTGCAAACGGTCGCCACGGGTGGCGGCGTAAACAATCATGCTCAACTGCACACTGCCAAACAAAATCAGCGCACCGGTGCCTGTGCTCATGGTCACATACGCCATTGAAAACAACACCGCATAACCAAACAGGGCCCAAGCGCCTGCCCACGCACCGCCCTGGCCTGCGGCCCCCTGCACCCGCAAGCACACCCACAAAGTAAGCGCACCGCTGAAAAGCCGAATTGCCGTGAAGCTCGCCGGGTCGATTTGTCCAGCGCCCAAGGCCGCCCGGCAAAACAAGGAGTTGGCCGCAAAGGCGCACATGGCCAGCGCAGTGAAGATTAGTGTGCGGACTTCAAAATTTTTCATGCAAGCAGGCTACTATTTCATGACAACCGATTTGACAACAATCGTTTTCAATTTATAAACATCCGGAGACACCCCATGCGCATCGAACTACGCGACCCAATCACCTTGCCCTGTGGCGCCACCCTGCCCAACCGCCTGGTGAAAGCCGCCATGAGCGAGGCCCTGGGCACCACCGACAACCGCGCCACCCCACAACTGGTGCGGGTCTATGAACGCTGGACCGCCGGGGGCATTGGTTTGAATATAACCGGGAATGTGATGATTGACCGGCGCGCACGTGCAGAGCCCGGCAACGTTGTGATTGAAGACGAGCGCGACATGCCACAGCTGCAAGCCTGGGCCAAGGCCGGCCAGCAGCAGGGCAGCAAAATTTGGGTGCAAATCAACCACCCGGGCAAGCAAAGCCCCAAAGGCATGAACAAAGAAACCGTCTCCCCCTCAGCCATCCCGTTCCGCAAAGACCTGCAAATGATGTTTGGCACACCACGCGCCCTGGAAGAACATGAAATTCTGGACCTGATTGCCCGCTGGGGACGCACCGCCAAAATCTGCAAAGACGCCGGTTTTGATGGCGTG
>DASUDK010000145.1:0-3336 GCA_036275655.1 Limnobacter sp.
GCCAAGGTGGTTTTGCCCACGCCTGGAGGCCCCCACAGAATGAGGGAATGCAACTTACGCTGTTCAAAAAGCACAGAAAGCGGTTTGCCCGACCCCACCAAATGGCGCTGCCCCACCACTTCACCCAATGTTTGCGGACGAAGGCGCTCTGCAAGGGGCACGGCATCTTCGGCAGCCGGTGAGCCCAGCGGGTTGGCCTGTTTGCGCTCACTGGGCGGCGCGTCGCCGAACAAATCCATGGGAGTGAGGTTCTGTTTAACGGGTTTCGATGAGATCCACCCCGGCAGGGGGTTTAAATTCGAAAAAGCCAGATGGCCTGGCTTGCTTGAACTGCCAGTTTTTAAGCGTCAGCTTGGTGACCTGGCCAAGTGAGTCATGAATTTCAAGCGCCACGGGCAAACCGTTTTGCCAACCCATGCGCACATAATCAAAGAGGGTTTCCTTGTCTCTTGGGGTCACTTTGAGCCACTCCATGCCGTCTTTGTTGCCCTCATTTTGGAGCACAAAGAGCTTGTCCACATTTTTGTTGCCAAATAGCAATGCGACTGGGGTGGAATCCATGGCGTTGCCAAGTGGCTTTTTGGTGGCGTGCTGCATGTCCGCATCATAAGACACCACGGTTTGGCCGTTGGACATCACCAACAGCGGATAAGGTTTGGTGATTTCCCAGCGAAACTTGCCCGGCCTGGAAAATGAGAACTCGCCAGCGCTGCGCTGTTTCACAGCCCCGTTGCTGCTGACCACCACTTGGGTAAACTCACCATCGGCAAACTGCCTTGCTTCCACAAATGCATTGAGCATGTCTTGGGCTGAGGCATGGGCCATGCCAGGCAAAAAACCTGCCAAGATGACAAATCCGAATGCACGGCACTGTGCAACTAGCCTGTTCATGGAACATGAAAAAAAATATTGATTCACAAACGATCCTTCACCACGATTTGCTGGTAAGACAATAACGCACCGGTTCCGTTCAGGTTGAACGGCGGCTCTCTATTCGTCGTCTTGCCCGGCCTCTGTACGCGCAAGAATATCCCGGTTGCCGTTGGACTGCATGGCTGACACCAGCCCTGCCTGCTCCATGCTCTCCAGCAACCGAGCTGCGCGGTTGTAGCCAATTCGCAAATGGCGCTGTACAAAAGAGATGGATGCTCTGCGGTGTTTCAACACGATGGAGACAGCCTGATCATAAAGGGCATCTTTTTCCCCATCGAAACTGCCTGCGGTGGCATCCATGCTGGCGTTGCCGCCCTCTTCGGCGGTGCCGCCTTCCAAAATGCCTTCGATGTAGTTGGGCTCACCACCCTTCTCTTTCAGGTATTCAACCACCCGGTGCACTTCTTCATCCGACACAAACGCGCCATGCACACGCTGGGGCACGCCGCTACCAGGTGGCAAATAGAGCATGTCGCCCTGACCCAGCAACGCCTCTGCGCCCATTTGGTCAAGAATGGTGCGCGAATCCACCTTGGAAGACACCTGGAATGCGATCCGAGTGGGGATGTTGGCCTTGATCAAACCGGTGATCACATCCACCGATGGGCGTTGGGTGGCAAGAATCAAATGGATGCCCGCCGCACGGGCTTTCTGTGCCAAACGGGCAATCAGTTCTTCAATCTTTTTACCAACCACCATCATGAGGTCAGCCAATTCGTCGATCACAATCACCGTCATGGGCATGGTGTCCAGCGGCTCAGGGGCGTCTGGCGTGAGGCTGAATGGATTGGGAATCGACTGCCCGGCTTTCTTGGCCTCTGAGATTTTCGCGTTGTAACCCGCCAGGTTGCGCACGCCCATCTTGCTCATCAGGCGGTAACGCTTTTCCATCTCGCCCACGGCCCAGTTCAGGGCATTGGCTGCCTGGCGCATGTCGGTGACCACAGGGCAAAGCAGGTGTGGAATGCCCTCGTAAACGCTCATCTCGAGCATTTTGGGGTCAATGAGAATGAGCCGCACTTCCTCGGGATTGCTCTTGTACAGCAGGGAGAGGATCATGGCGTTGATGCCGACCGATTTGCCCGAACCCGTGGTACCTGCCACCAGCAAATGCGGCATTTTGGCCAAATCAGCCACCACTGGCTTGCCTGCAATGTCTTTTCCCAACGCCATGGTGAGGGCCGATTTGGAGCCGCTGTACACCTGAGATCCCAAAATTTCGGTCAATTTGACCACCTGCCGGCGTGGGTTGGGCAACTCCAGACCCATCAGGTTTTTGCCATAAATCGTTTCAACCACACGGATCGACACCAAGCTCAGCGCACGGGCCAGGTCTTTGGCAAGGTTAACCACTTGGGAGCCTTTCACCCCCGGTGCGGGTTCCACTTCAAAGCGGGTAATCACCGGGCCTGGTTGAGCGGCCATCACTTGCACTTGCACGCCAAAATCACTCAGTTTTTTTTCAATCAGCCGAGAAGTGTATTCCAAGGTGTCGGCAGACACCGTCTCAATGGCGGCCGGGGCATCGTCCAACAAGTTCAGTGGCGGCAGCTCTGTTTCAGCCAAATCTGCAAACAGCGGTTGCTGCTTTTCTTTGATGGCCTGAACCGAAGGCTCTACGGGCACAGCCACCGGCTCAATGCGGATGGGCTTGTGGTCTTCCAGCTTTTCCCGTTTTTGCTCAACCTTTTCCACGCGCTCCTGTGCAACCCTCTTACCCGCTTTCCGGTCGAAGTAAGCGCCGATGCTGTTTTGTACCCAGTAAAAGAGATTTTCCAGCCCTGCACCCACCCGCTCGGCCATCACAGCCCAACTCAGTCCCAGCAAACCGCTTAAACCCGCTGCCGTGCACAGCAGCAAAAGCATCACCGCGCCAGACAAACCCAACATGTGGTGAAACGCCTTGGCAATGCTTTGCCCAACAATGCCTCCGGCGCCAGCAGGCAAGGCCTCGCCGCGGAATATGGACAAAGATTCAAGCCCCATCAGGCCCACCCACAGCACCACAAAACCCACCGGACGCACCCAGGGCAGCCACTTGGGCACAGGCTCGTCAAAACCAGGCAGCTCGATGGCATCCACCATCTTGCGGGCGCGCCAAAGCAGAAAAAATGACAAACCCAGCAAGGCGTACGCCGAGTAACCGGCGAGGAAGAACAAAAAATCGGACAAGTGGGCACCGATGGTGCCCCCAAAGTTGCTGACAATGTCGCTGCCGGAGGCATGGGACCAACTGTCGTCCTGCGGGCTGTATGACACCAGTATCAAAAACAGATAGATGGAGAGCACGAGCAGGCCCAACCAACGCACTTCAAGCAGGAGCTTGCTCACGCGCAGGGTACCGGTATTTTGTGTGGTCCTTGAATTCACGGTAATCGGAGTAAGCCGCGATGCAGCATATAA
>DASUDK010000146.1:0-7243 GCA_036275655.1 Limnobacter sp.
CACGGCCAAGCCGTCGGCGTCTTCGTCAATGGCGGCGTCCACCAGCTCTTGCACCGAACGGTTGTGGCCCAAGTGAACCACCTCGGCCCCCTGGCTTTGCAGCAGGCGGCGAATCATGTTGATGGCAGCATCGTGCCCGTCAAACAGGGAGGACCCCGTGACAAAGCGCAATGGCGTGGTTTTGTGTTCAGAAAGGGGCTTGCCCACCTCCCCGGTGCTGCTCTTCATGACTGTCTCCTGATGCATGGCGGCTATTTTCCACCGCTCGTTTGAATTTTGATTCTAACCGATCCATGCGCCAAGCGTAGCAAATCACCAGCCCCAGGAAAGAAATCAACAACACCGAAGAGATGAGCCAATAGGTCAGGGGAATGCCATAGATGTGGATGCCCAGGGGCGGAACCAAGATCACAATGCCCAGGATGAGCAACACCCACACTGCCAGCAAACGCCAGGTGATGCGTTTGACCCGCTGCCAGTACAACTCCTCCAAGGGGGTGGGCGGGCCGTTTTTCATGGTGTACCTATTGGGCAAACTGGGGTTTGAAGCGATACACCGCCAGTGTGCTGCGCAGATTGCCCAACACGGAGACGGTGTTGCCATTCAAAAACAGCTCTTTGCCCAGCACGGTGTAACCAATTTGCGCGAGCAAGGCCTCAAAATCGTTGACGGTGCACAGGTGTATATTGGGGGTGTTGTACCACTGGTAAGGCATTTGCTTGGAAACAGGCATGCGACCCATGGCAATCGACCACACGTGATACCAGTGCCCAAAGTTGGGAAAACTCACCACACCCTCTTTGCCCACCCGGGCAATCTCGCGCAATATGCGCTCGGTGTTGTGCATGGCTTGCAGGGTTTGCGAGAGGATCACCACATCAAAGGCGTGGTCGTCGAACATGGCCAAGCCTTTTTCAAGGTCTTGTTGAATCACGTTGATGCCATTGGCCACACTGCGCTGCACATTGGTGTCATCAATTTCAACGCCATAGCCGGTGGCTTGGCGTGTTTTCATGAGGCGAGCCAAAAACGAGCCATCGCCACAGCCCAAATCGAGCACCCGTGCACCCACGGGGATCCAGCTCTCGATGAGGTCCAAATCGGCCCGGGGCACCACAATCGGCAAAGGTTGAACATCCTGGCGCACGGCGGGGGTGAGCTTTTTCATGTCAACTCCTTGACCAAGGCTTGGGCGATGCGCTCAAAGTAGCTGCGAACCACATTGTGATAACGCGCGTCGGTGAGCAAAAACGCATCATGGCCGTGGGGCGCATCGATTTCTGCATACGTCACATCGCGTTGATTGGCCATCAAGGCCTCCACAATTTCGCGGGTGCGCTCGGGTGCGAACCGCCAATCCGTGGTGAAACTCACCAGGAGGAAACGCGCCTTTGCAGCGGCCAGTGCTTGTGCAAGATTGCCGTTGGTGTGCCGGGCCGGGTCGAAGTAATCCAGTGCTTTGGTGATCAGCAGGTACGTGTTTGCATCAAAGTATTCCGCGAACTTGTCGCCTTGGTAGCGCAGGTAGCTCTCCACCTGAAAATCCACGTCCAGGCCGTAGTTGTAGTCGCCATTGCGCAGGTTGCGACCAAACTTCTCGGCCATGTCATCGCCACTGAGGTA
This sequence comes from Limnobacter sp., assembly GCA_036275655.1. GTDB lineage: Bacteria > Pseudomonadota > Gammaproteobacteria > Burkholderiales > Burkholderiaceae_B > Limnobacter. The sequence goes on from DASUDK010000146.1 coordinate 1,625, forward strand.
AGTGATGTGGCCAATCATGCGGGCCAAGCGCAAACCGCGCTTGGGCAACACGCCGTGTTCATAGTAATTGCCACCGTGAAAGTCGGGGTCGGTCACGATCGCCTGCCGAGCCACTTCGTTGAATGCGATGTTTTGCGCACTCAGCTTGGGGGTGGAGGCAATCACCATGCAGTGGCCCACACGGTCTGGGTAGCTTAGGCTCCACTGCAAGGCTTGCATACCCCCCAGGCTACCACCCATCACCGCAGCAAACCGCTCAATCCCAAGCCGGTCTGCCAGGCGAGCCTGGGCATTGACCCAGTCTTGCACCGTCACAAACGGGAACTCGGCCCCCCAGGGCTTGCCCGTGGCGGGGTTGATGCTGCTTGGACCCGTGGAACCAAAACACGAGCCGAGGTTGTTCACGCCAATCACGAAAAACTGGTTGGTGTCCAGGGGTTTGCCGGGACCCACCATGTTGTCCCACCAACCCAGGCTTTTGTCATCGCCCTCGTACAAGCCCGCCACATGGTGAGATGCATTCAGTGCGTGGCACACCAGCACGGCGTTGCTCTTGTCGGCGTTCAAGGTGCCATAGGTCTCCACCATCAGCTCGTAGCTCGGCAGGATTTTGCCGCACTCCAGAAGGAGGGGCTCGTCAAAGGCAAAGAGAACAGGCTTTACAAAGCCGACGGATTGTTGGTCTGACACGGTGCTGATGCTTGTAGGTGTTGTATGGCCCAAGGCCGCAAGTTTTTGAGTATAAATCGCCCCGGATGCGCAGGCTTCAATCTTGGTGCAACTGGCGCATCAAGTCCTCGATTTTATCAAGCTCGTAGCTGCGCGTGATTTTTTTGACCAGCTTTTGGGTGGCATCAAAATCGGTCTTCAAGAGCAGCTCTTTGACGTCGAGCAATTGGGAGGGATGCATGGAGTACTGGGTGAGCCCCATGCCCAGCAACAGGCGGGTTAAGCGGATGTCCCCGGCCATCTCGCCACACACACTGACCGGCACATCCGCTTTGCTGGCGCTTTGAATCACTTCATGAACCAAACGGAGCACGGCGGGGTGCAGCGGGTCGTACAAGTGCGCCACTTGGTGGTCCACCCGGTCCACCGCCAAGGTGTACTGGATGAGGTCGTTGGTGCCAATGGACACAAAATCCAGGTATGCCAAAAAATGGGGCAGGCTGAGGGCCGCCGCGGGCACTTCGATCATGCCACCGATGGGCACGGCCTGGTTGGCCTGGATGCGCCGTTCGGCAAGTTGCTCACGGGCCATGTCGATGTAAGCCAAAGCCTGCCGCGTCTCGCGCAGGTTGGTGAGCATGGGCAGCAATATCTTGATGGGGCCATATTTGGCGGCACGCAAGATGGCTCGAATTTGGGTTAAAAATATGGCGGGTTCCGCGAGGCTGAAGCGGATGGACCGCAAGCCCAAGGCCGACGTGGAACTGACGGGCGGAGCGCTGCTGCCCGCTCCGTCAAACTGCAGGGTTTTGTCCGCCCCCAAATCCAGGGTGCGCACGGTGACAGGCTTGCCTTTCATGGCTTTGAGCACCTTGCGATAGGCCTCAAATTGCTCGTCTTCGGAGGGCCACTCCTTGCGGTTCATGAACAAAAACTCGGACCTGAACAAGCCCACCCCATCGGCCCCTGCCTCCAACACGCCTTTCACATCTTCGGGCAATTCAATGTTGGCCAGCAGATCGATACGCCGGCCGCATTGGGTTTTGGCCTCGGTGTTGATGAGGCGCTTGAGGCGCTGGCGCGACAAAGCCAAAATGGCCTGCTTGCGCTGATACTCGTCGACCACCATGGCCGCCGGGTCCAAAAACACCGCCCCCACCTTGCCATCGACCACCACCAGGTCGCCATTGTGGACAAATTCCAGCACACGGGGCACACCAACCACGGCGGGGATGCCCAAGCTGCGAGCCACAATGGCTGTGTGGGATGTGGCACCGCCCAGTTCAGTCACGAAGGCACCCACACGGCGCCCTTTGAGCTGAACCATGTCGGCGGGCGAAATATCGTGCGCCACAATCAACCAGGGGTCTTCATTTTCGCCCTCGGGGGGCAGGGGCAAAGCGGTGGCGTGGCCACGCAAAGCTTTGAGCACGCGCTCCACCACTTGGCGCACATCGGCATTGCGCTCACGGAAATAGTCGTCTTCAATGGCAGCGAATTGCTCCAACAGCACTTCCATTTGCTCCACCAAGGCCCATTCGGCGTTGATGAGTTTGGCAGCAATCAATGTTTTGGGCTCTTCCGAGAGGATGGGGTCTAGCAAAATCAGGCTGTGCAGATTGAGCAGGGCATCAAACTCGGCGGGTGCATCGCTGCTGAGCTGGCCGCGAATGTCGGCCAACTCTTCGGTCACGCGCTTGACGGCGTTGTCAAAACGTCGCTTTTCAAAGCGCACCGATTTCTTGTCGATCCGGTTGCGGGGAATATCCCGCATGGCCGTGTCCCACACCAGGGCTCGGCTGACTGCGATACCACGCGACACTGCGATGCCATGCAAGGCCAGGGTCATGTTTGCTCCATCTTCTGAGAGGCGCTTGGCGCCTTCTTGTTATCGTTTTAAGTGCTGCTGGGCGACGGCTTACTCGCCTTCGCCGAATTTGTCGTTGATCAAATCCACCAGGGCGGCCACAGCCTGGGCTTCGTCAGGGCCTTCGGCCTCCAGTTTGACTTCGTGCCCTTTGCCTGCGGCCAACATCATGACGCCCATGATGCTTTTTGCGTTGACACGCCGCCCCTGTTTGGAGATCCAAACCTCGGACTGGAAGCGGCTGGCGGTCTGAGTGAGCTTCACGGAGGCCCGTGCATGCAAACCCAGTTTATTGCTGATGGTGATGTCTTGCTGAATCATCGTTTTGAGCAGGATTGAAAGTTTGACGTTGAGGCGCTGTGGCGCCGGTGCTAACAATGCCATTGCGACCACCCATGACCAAGCGCTCGGCCACTTCATGGATGGGCAAATTGCGAAACCCCAGGGCGCGCAACACCATGGGCAAATTGCACCCGGCCACCAACACGGAAGGTAGATTAAGCGATTCCAGGCCGGCGCGCACCGCCGCATTGGAGGGGGTGGCGCCAAACAGATCCGTGAGAAACACCACGCCGGTGCCAGCATGCGCCACCTTGGCTGCGGCCTGGATGCGTTGCACAGTGAGGTCAATGTCTTCGTCGGGTGGCACATCCACCACCACAAAACCAGCGGGCAAGCTGCCCATCACATGCTGGACGCATTGCGCCATGGCTTGCCCCAAGGGCGCGTGGGTCACCAACACGAGGCCAAGCATCATCGACCCTCCGCAAGCGCGTCTTCCACGGCTTGCACAAAGGTGTCGGCCACGGGGAACCCGGTTTGATCCATGATCTCGCGGAAGCAAGTGGGGCTGGTCACATTCACTTCAGTGAGGTTGTTGCCAATAATATCTAGCCCCACCAGCAGCAAACCACGAGACTTGAGAATTGGTGCAAGCGTGCGTGCAATGTGCCAATCGGACTCGGACAAAGGCTGTGCCCGCCCAGTGCCGCCCGCAGCCAGATTGCCACGGTGCTCGCCCTCTTTGGGCAGGCGGGCCAGGCAAAACGGAACCGGTTCGCCGTGGATCAATAGCACGCGCTTGTCCCCGTCTTTGATCTCGGGGATGTAACGCTGAATCATGGCTGTTTTTTTGCCATGCTCGGTGAGGGTTTCCAGAATGACGCCTGTGTTGGGGTCGCCCTGCTTCATGCGAAAGATGGAAGCGCCCCCCATGCCATCCAAGGGCTTGGCAATGGCGTCGGGGTGCTCATTCAAAAAGCCACGGAGTTGTTCTGCATTGCGTGACACCAGGGTGGGCACCACAAACTGCTCAAACTGGGCAATGGTGAATTTTTCGTTGTGATCGCGAATGGCCCTGGGGCTGTTGAACACGCGTGCCCCCTCGCGCTCGGCCTGTTCCAGAAGCCAGGTGGCGGTAACAAACTCAGCATCAAAGGGGGGGTCTTTGCGCATCACAATCGCATGCAGGTCTTTGAGGGCCACGTCTTCCTGCCCCAATACCTGCCACCACGGCTTTTGCGCACGGTCCACGGCAATCCAGCGCACATGTGCACCCACACCACGCCCGGTCGACCAGTGCATGCCACCGTCTTCAATCACGCCAACCTTCCAGCCACGGGCCTGTGCGGCTTCCATCATGGCAATCGACGAGTCTTTTTTGGGATTCAGGCTGGTGAGTGGATCAATCACGCACACAAAACTGCGCTGGCTCATGCCGCCTTCTCCACGGGGACGGTGGCATCCAGCTCTTGGGAGGCGGCCAGGGCTGCGAGTCTGCCGATCACGCCGTAGGCATAAAAACGGTTGACTGCCGCATCGGGTCGATCACTGCAGTCAGGGATGTTGCAAGGGGTCTCAAAGGCCAAAGGCACAAAGTGCATGCCGGGTGCATTCAGGTTTTCATCACGACCGCGCCCAGTGTGGACACGATAAAAACCACCCACCACATAGCGATCAATCATGTAGACGACCGGTTCTGCCACGGCGTCTTCGATGCTTTCAAAGGTGTGCACGCCCTCTTGCACAATCACATCGCTGACTTGCAAACCCTCTTTGACCACAGACATTTTATTGCGCTGTTTGCGATTCAATGCCAGCACTTCTTCAGGGTCTTTCACCGTCATAATGCCCATGCCATACGTGCCCGCATCGGCCTTCACCACCACATAGGGCTGCTCGGTGATGCCGTACTCGGTATACTTCAGGCGGGTTTTGGCCAGCACCTCAGCAACGGCCTCAGCCAATGCGTCTTCGCCCACACGCTCGTGGAAATTCAGCTGGGAGCGATGCGTGAAATAGGGGTTGATCAGCCAGGGATCGATGCCCAACATGCTGCAAAACGAGTCTGCCACCTTGTCGTACTCCGCAAAGTGGGTGCTCTTGCGGCGCGTGGCCCAACCAGCATGCAAAGGAGGCAGCACAATTTGGTCTTTGATGTTTTGCAACACGGGCGGCACGCCTGCCGACAAATCGTTGTTAAGCAACACGGCGCACGGTTGCAAACCCTCAACCCCCACCCGGCTGCCAAAGCGTTTGAGGGGCTCTAAAACGATCGACTGGCCATCGGGCAAATCAAAGCGGGTGGGCTCGGTGATTTCGTCCGAAACCGATCCAAGACGTATATCCAAGCCAGTTTGCTTCAGGATGGCCGCCAACCTGGCCACGTTGCTGAGGTAAAAAGTGTTGCGCGTGTGGCGCTCCGGCACCAGCACCATGCTTTTGGCTTCGGGGCAGATCTTTTCAATCGCACTCATGGCCGCTTGGATGGCCAGCGGCATCATGTCTGGGGAAAGATTGTTGAAACCACCAGGAAAAAGGTTCGTGTCCACCGGGGCCAGCTTGAAACCCGCGTTGCGCACATCGACCGAGGTGTAAAAAGGGGGGGAATTGTCGTTCCAGGCCATGCGGAACCACCGTTCAATTTCGGTGGTTTTTTCCAGCATGCGTTTTTCTAGGTCCAGCAAAGGGCCGGTGAGGGCGGTGATGAGGTGGGGAACCATCTACATTCCTGATTAAAGCACTGTGCCAAGTGTAGCCGAAAACGCTGCAGTGCCGCAGAGTCGGGGCTCGGGCGTTGGTTG
>DASUDK010000147.1:0-3605 GCA_036275655.1 Limnobacter sp.
GCCCCTGGGGTGTTGCTTGGCTTGCTGGACATCAGCGCATCCTTCTTAGGCACTACAGGGTGACGAATGCGCTGATGTTAGCAAAAACGGGGCTTAGGCAACGGCCAAAGCCTCGCCCTTCTTGGAAGAAATTCCGGTGAAAGCGAAATCAACCTCGGGCTGCTTGCCTGCCATGATGGCCGCCACCGACCGGCCAGAACCGCAAGAGTGGGTCCAACCCAAGGTGCCATGGCCTGTGTTGAGGTACAGGTTGGGGATCTTGGACAAGCCAATGTAAGGCACGTTGGAGGGCGTGGCTGGGCGCAAACCGGTCCAGTACACCGCCTGCTCGGGGTCGGCCATGCCAGGGAACAACTCCATGACCCGGCGCGTGATGGCCTGGCAACGCACGTCGTTGAGGTTGGTGCTGTACCCGTTGAGCTCTGCTGTGCCAGCAATGCGCAGCTTGTCGCCCAGGCGGCTGAACACCAGCTTGTACTCGTCGTCGGTGAGGCTCACAGAAGGAGCCTTGCTGGGGTCTTCAATCTTGAGTGTGGCTGAATAGCCCTTGGCCGGGTAAATCAACAGGTCCACGCCCAGGTCTTTGACCAGCATGGGGCTGTAACTGCCCATGCAGAGCACGTATTTGTCGGCCTTGAGCACTTGCACCTGCCCGTCTGAGCCGCGAACGCGCACCCCGCTGATTTGACCACCTTCCATGTCCAACCCGAGGATGGTGGTGTTGTACCTGAACGCCACGCCTCTGTCGGCGGCCAGCTTGGCCAGGTTTTGGGTAAAACGGTGAGCATCACCACTTTCGTCGGCGTCGGTGTATGTGGCACCGGCAATTTTGTCTTTGATGGTGGCCAAAGCGGGCTCCAGGCGCACCGCCTCGTTGGCGTCGATCACTTTGCGGTCGCAGCCAAACTCACGCATGATCTGCGCGGGCTCCAGCGCGTCTTCAAATTCTTGGGGGTTGGTGTAGAAGTGCAAAATGCCTTTGGTGAGGCAGTTGTAGTCAATGCCGGTCTCGGCGCGCAGTTCTTGCAGGGTGCTGCGGCTGAAGGTGCCCAAATTCACCATCTGGATGATGTTGTGGCGGGTGCGCTCGGGGGTGCACTCGCGCAAAAACTGCATGCCCCAACGCCATTGACGTGCATCGGCCCGCAGTCGGAACAAGAGGGGGGCGTCCTCTTTCATGAGCCATTTGAGCACTTTTTTGGGTGCACCTGGGTTGGCCCAGGGCTCAGCGTGCGAGACAGAAATTTGTCCGCCATTGGCAAAGGATGTTTCCATGCCGGCGGCTGGCTGACGGTCCACCACAGTGACGTCAAAACCTTCTTTTTTCAAAAACCATGCGGAGGTGGTGCCGACCACGCCGGCGCCAAGAACGATTGCTTTCATGACAAAACTCCAAACAGAGAATAGGGCCTTTGGCACCTTGCGGTGCCAGCGAGCCCCTCTCTGTCCTTTTGCCTGAAAGATTCACAGCCATGATGTGCTGCTTGCCTCTTCGGCGGCTGGACTCACGCGGCAAGTGGCCGCGCCCAGCGCTCTCCAGATTTGCATTCTTGAACCTGTACGGTGGCCTGAGCGTTCATGGGGATTGCGCCTTCGGCGAACCGGCGCAGGTAGGCGCCGATTACTCTCCAGATTCAACTTGCAATTCTAACCCGGTGCGGCTGGAGTTGCCAGTCTAAAGTCAGGCTTTTTTCTGCAGTGCATCACGAATTTCGCGAAGCAAGACAATGTCTTCGGGCGTGGGCGGCGGCTCAGCTGGCGCGGCCGCCTCTTGCTTGATCAAGGCGCTGGTGAGTTTGCTCACTTGCCGCACCATCATAAAAATAATGAAAGCCAAAATGGTGAAGTTGATGAGCACCGAAATAAAACTGCCATAGGCCAGCACCGGTACACCGGCCTCACGCACTGCAGCCAAGGTGGGAGCCACGTTGGCGGGCACCTCTGCCAGCGGCAGGTACAGGTTGGAAAAATCCAGCTTGCCGAAAATGCGCCCGACGATGGGCATGATCACATCGTCCACCAGGCTTTTTACGATGCCGCTGAAGGCCCCGCCAATGATCACCGCCACGGCCAGGTCAATCACATTGCCTTTCATGGCAAAAGCTTTGAAATCCTTGAGCAAACTCACGTTGCCTCCCAAATAGAAAAATACCGACAAAACACAAATACCCGGCCAGATTATGGCGGTGGAAACCCTGCCCCGCAATACGCACGGCCTGCCTCGGTGGTAAAATCGCACCTCTTTGATTCATCGCAAGAAAGTGAACCATGGCAGGACACAGCAAATGGGCCAACATCCAGCATCGCAAAAACCGGCAGGATGAAAAGCGCGGAAAAATCTGGACCAAGATTATTCGGGAAGTGAGCGTGGCAGCCCGCCAGGGTGGCGGTGACCCAGACGCCAACCCCCGCCTGCGCTTGGCACTGGACAAGGCGGCGGCAGCCAACATGCCCAAAGACAACGTGAACCGTGCAATTGCCAAAGCCACTGGCGAGGCCGAAGGCGTGAATTACGAAGAAATCCGCTACGAAGCCTACGGCGTGGCTGGCGCAGCGGTGATCATCGACTGCATGACCGACAACCGGGTGCGCACCGTGGCCGAAGTGCGCCACGCCCTCACCAAGCATGGTGGCAACCTGGGCACCGATGGGTCTGTGGCTTTCATGTTCAAACACTGTGGGCAATTCATGTTCGCCCCAGGCAGCAACGAAGACCAAATCATGGAAATTGCGCTGGAAAATGGCGCAGACGATGTAATCACCCACGAAGACGGCATGATCGAGGTGACCTGCCCCGTGCCGGAGTATCACGCAGTGAAAACCGCCTTTGAAGCGGCCAGCCTGCAAGCCGAAAATGCAGAGATCACCATGAAGCCGGCCACCGAGACCGAGCTGGAAGGCGAGGACGGTGCGCGCATGCAAAAACTGCTGGACATGCTGGAAGACCTGGACGATGTTCAACAGGTTTACACCAACGTGGTCATCAACGAATAAGGACAACAACACACATGAAGATCTTGGTGATAGGTTCTGGCGGTCGCGAGCACGCCATGGCTTGGCGAATTTGCCAAACCCCTGGCGTGAGCAAGGTGTTTGTGGCACCCGGCAACGGTGGCACAGCGCTGGAGCCAAAAATGCAAAATGTGCCGATCAGCGACTTGGAGCAGTTGGCTGATTTTGCAGCACAAGAGGAAGTACACCTCACCGTGGTGGGGCCAGAAGCCCCGCTGGCGGCAGGCGTGGTGGACTTGTTCCGCAAGCGTGGCCTGCGTATTTTTGGCCCAGCCAAACTGGCCGCGCAGCTTGAGAGCTCCAAAGACTATGCCAAGGCGTTCATGAAGCGCCACAACATTCCGACCGCAGAGTACGAAACGTTCACCGACGCAAGCAAGGCCCACGCTTATGTGGATACCAAGGGCGCGCCCATTGTGATCAAGGCCGATGGTTTGGCCGCAGGCAAGGGCGTGGTGGTGGCCATGAGCCTTCAAGAGGCGCACCAGGCCATCGACGACATGTTGGTGGGCAACAGCATGGGCAGTGCGGGCTCGCGCGTGGTGATCGAAGAATTTCTGGATGGCGAAGAGGCCAGCTTCATTGTGATGGTG
>DASUDK010000148.1:0-6215 GCA_036275655.1 Limnobacter sp.
AGCTTAGCGTTTGTTAGATTGAAGGATAATTAAAATGCGTCACCGTCACGGATTGCGTAAGCTGAATCGCACCAGCAGCCACCGTTTGGCAATGTTCAGAAACATGACCAACGCTTTGTTGCGTCATGAAGTGATCAAGACCACCCTGCCAAAGGCCAAGGAACTGCGCAAGATTGCAGAGCCCATCATCACCCTGGGGAAGACACCTTCCCTGGCCAACAAGCGCCTGGCTTTTGCCCGCTTGCGTGATCGCGAAATGGTGCTCAAGTTGTTCGATGAGATTGGCCCACGTTATGCGACCCGCCCTGGTGGCTACATGCGCGTGCTGAAGTTTGGTTTCCGCAAGGGCGATAACGCGCCCATGGCCTTGGTTGAACTCGTGGACCGTCCCGAGACTGCTGAAGCTGTTGAGGTTGCTGAAGAGCAGGCGTAATTGCAGGCCATGTGCCCCTGAGGCACTGGGTTTGCGGCGTGCTCACTTGGCGAGCAAACAAAACAGACAAACAAAGCCGTGTCAGCTTGGTGCTGGCTCGGCTTTTTTTGTATTCTAGAAGCTGATGATTTTTAGGGCAGTGGTTTGTGCAGTATCCACCCATCACCAGCCTTCCTTTAGGCGCTCAGCCACCTGTGTTGGTGCTCAAGAACGTTGGAAAAACTTTCGGCGGCCGTGCTGTTTTGGATGGCCTGAATTTTGAGTTGCAGCCTGGCGAGTGCGTGGCGCTGCTTGGCCCCAACGGAGCCGGAAAGTCCACCACCATGTCGATTGCACTTGGTCTGGATCATCCCAGTGCCGGTGAGGCAAGTCTTCTTGGGCATCGCCTGCCCCAAGCGGCCCATCTCGCTCGCCAATCGGTGGGGGTGGTGCCCCAATACGATGCCTTGGATCCAGATTTCACGGTCCGTGAAAACCTGATCGTGTTTGGCCGTTACTTTGGCATTGCGCCACGGGAGCTGCAACACAGGGCCGATGAGTTGCTTAAATTCACATCACTGGATGCCCGAGCCAATGACCCGGTCTCGGCGTTGTCGGGCGGCATGCGTCGCCGACTTGTGTTGGCCAGGGCCTTGGTCAACAAGCCCTCGGTGCTGTTTCTAGACGAGCCAACCACTGGGTTGGACCCGCAGGCCAAGCATGTGATGTGGGATCGCCTGCTTGAGTTGAAGCGCCAGGGCATGGCCATGTTGCTCACCACGCACTACATGGACGAGGCTCAGAGGCTTGCGGATCGGGTGGCGGTGCTAGACCACGGCAATTTGGTGGATTGCAAGCCACCCCAGGCCCTCATTGATGCGGTCGTTGGGCGCGCTGTGCTGGAGATTTGGGGGGAGGGTGCGCAGGCTTGGTTGGCGAAGCAAGGCTTGGACTCGACGGTGGACCGGCGTGGAGACACTTTTTATTGCCGTCTGCCATTGGCCGAAAAGCTGTTGCTGGCCTTGCAATCTGATTCGCCTTTTGGGGTGTTGTACCTCTACCGTCCAGGCAATTTGGAGGACGTTTACTTTGGCTTGACTGGCAGGGCGTTGCGCGATGATTAGATGGCACGCGGTGTTGCAGGTGTGGCGACGCAACCTGCTGGTTTGGCGCAAGTTGGCGGTGGCTTCCATGCTGGGCAACGTGGTGGACCCCGTGATGGCCTTGATGGCTTTTGGATTGGGACTGGGGTCCATGCTGCCGGATGTGCAAGGACAGCCCTATTTAAATTACTTGGCTGTGGGGGCGCTTTGCATCAGCGCCATGAACGCCCCCACTTTTGAGTCTCTGTATTCTGCATTTTCTAGAATGCACACCCAAAAAACTTGGCAAGCCATCATGAACTCGCCTGTTCGCCTGCGTGAAGTGGTGTTGGGGGAATGCGTGTGGGCGATGAGCAAAGGGATGATCAGTACCGCTGCGATGATGCTGGTGATTGCGTTGCTTGGGATTGGTTCTTGGGGGTTTTGGATCGCGGCCTGGGGGGTGCTTGCCCTGGTGTGCCTGATGTTTGCCGCCTTTGGCTTGTGCATGAATGCGCGCGCGCCGAGTTATGATTTTTTCATGTTTTACTTCACCCTGGTGGTGACGCCGATGACCTTTTTGTCTGGTGCGTTTTTTCCACGCAGTCAATTGCCAGCCTGGCTGGAAAGCGTGGCAGATCATTTGCCTTTGTCTTTGGCTGTGGATGCTCTGCGGGGGCTGTATGCCGGGCAGTGGGCACATTTGCCTGCACTTTTAGCGCCGATTGTGGTCTACACGGTGTTGGCCATTGGTTTGGCAGTTTGGCTGACTGAGCGCCGTTTCAAGCACAAGGATTGAACAAACAATGCAGGATCAACCACAGGGCCTGGGTGTGTGGATGGCTCAAACGACCTGGCCTGATCGGGCGCAGGCCACTGACTTTGCCCGCGCCGTGGTGGGTCGCGCGCTGGTGGCGTGTGCGAGTGTGAGCGGGCCTGTGGTGTCACACTACCAGTGGCAAGGCCAACTGGAGGAAACCGAGGAATGGCTGGTGACACTCAAGTTGTGTGATACGCAGCGTGAGGGCTTGACCTTGTATTTGAAGAGCTGCCACCCCTATGAGGTGCCAGAGTTGGTGATGTGGGAAGTGGGCGACGGTTTGTCGTCGTATTTGCAGTGGGTGCGCGACAGCGCGCGCCTTGCTTGAGAACTGAACAGGATTCTGAGTTGAACAAGAATGTGCCCTTGTGGATGAAGAGAATCGCGGCGGGTTTGAGCATGGCCTTGGCGATGGGATTGGCGTGGGCGGAGGACTTTTTGCCGCCCGAGGAAGCTTTTCAATTTGAGCTGCAGGTGCAGGATTCCAAGTGCATCTCGGACTGCCTGATGGACGTGCGGGCCAGGGTGGCACCGGGATACTACCTGTATCGGGAGCGGTTTGGTTTGGACAATCCAGACCAGTTGCCCCAGCTTGCATTTGTGGAGTTGCCACGGGGTGAGCAAAAGTTTGATGAGTTTTTGAATCAGGACATTGAGGCGCTGCGCGGGGAGATGGCTTTCCAGATTCGCTACAGCCTGGGCACGCTGACACCAACACAAGCGAAGGCCGCGATGTTGTCTCAAGGATGTGCTGATGCGGGTTTGTGTTATCCGCCGATGTCCACGCCACTGCGTTTTTTGGAAGGTGGCAAGTTGGGGCAACTGCTGCACGGCAGTGGGTTGGGGGCTTTTTTTGCGGGCAAGCCTGAACAAGAAGGCTTGCCGAGCGGCGCATCCACCTTCCCAGAGAGCGGCGGCAATGGGCTGCCTGCTGGACAAGCGCCGCAGGCGCAGGGAGTGCTGGATGAGGCGGCAGGCCTGGCCGAACGGTTGAGTGGTCAATCGGCTTGGGTGGTGTTGCCTGTGTTTTTTGGTTTGGGCCTGTTGCTGGCGTTTACGCCGTGCACCTTGCCCATGTTGCCGATCGTGAGCAGTTTGGTGGTGGGGCAGCGGGGCGCCGGGCAAATGCGTGGCCGTGTGAAGCCCATGGGTCTTGCCCTGGTGTATGTGTTGGGCATGGCGCTGACCTATGCGGTGCTCGGGGTGTTGGCAGGTTTGAGCGGCTCCAGCCTCGTGATGGCGATGCAGCAGCCGATTGTGCTTTGGTTGTTTGCCGGGGTGTTGGCCGTGTTGGGGTTGGCCCTGTTGATGGGCTACTCGCTGCAGCTGCCTGCGGGTGTGCAGACTTGGCTGCAAGAGAAAACAGGCCGCTTGAAAGGCGGGCAGTTTGCCCCTGTGCTGCTGATGGGAATGCTGTCTGCGCTGCTGCTGGGCCCGTGTGTTGCACCACCTTTGGCGGGTGCTTTGCTCTACATCGGCCAGACTGGCGATGCGGTCATGGGTGGCGCCGCGCTATTTTTGTTGGCTTTGGGCATGGGACTGCCCTTGGTGGTGTTTGCGGCCGGGGCTGGCACCTTGCTGCCCAAGGCGGGTGCCTGGATGCATTGGGTGTCTGCCACTTTTGGCTTTGTGTTGCTGGCCGTGGCCATTTGGATTGCCACTCCGGTGACTTCAACCTGGTTGGTGATGCTGTGGTGGGCGCTGCTGGCTTGCGCGGTGTCGGCGGCCTTGTGGCATGGAGCCAGCAACACGCCGGGTTTGAGTGGGCGTGGGCAGGTGCTTGGCAAGGCCATGGGCATTGCGTTTGCCCTGCTTGCGGCTGTGTACGCCGTGGGGGTGTTCTCGGGTGCACAAAATCTGCTGCAACCCCTGGCTGGTTTGCGTGCCGGGGGCATGGGCAGCGTTGCTGCACCGGTGTCGTCCAAGCCTGAATTTGAGCGTGTGCCCAGCGCACAAGTGCTTGGTTTGCTGGCAGGGAGCCCCGCACCGGTGATGTTGGACTTCTACGCCGACTGGTGTGTGAGTTGCAAAGAGTTTGAGATGTTCACACTGACCGACCCCACCGTGAAACAAAAGTTACAGGGTGTTCGTCTTGTTCAAGTGGATGTGACCGACAACACCGCCGAGGATCAGGCTTTGCTTAAGCGGTACCGTTTGTTTGGGCCACCGGCGATGCTGTTTTTCCCGGCCCAGAGCAGCACAGAGGTTGCACGCGTGATTGGCTTTGAGAACGCGGCGAAGTTTTCTGGCACGTTGGATATTGTTCGCCCCAGATTGGGGCTCTGAGGACTTTGAAAGCCGAAAGTTTGCTGGTGGCTGAACTACTTTTTGATGTGTTGGCGCCCTCGTATCACCAGAATAATCAGCACCGAAACGCAGGCCGACAGAACCATGAGTGCGATGCTCCACCAAAACCCTGCAGGCTGTTCAAGCAGGGGCATGTGGTTGAAGTTCATGCCAAACAAACCCGTGATGAGTGTGAGCGGCATGAAGATGGCCGTGAGCATGGTGAGCACGGTGATGATCTCGTTGGTTTTGTGTGCCGTGGCGGAGAAGTGCAATTGCACCGCGGCCTCTGTGTTGCTTCCCAAGCGGCGGGTCAGCCCAATGATGCGTTCAAGGTGTTCCATGGTGTCACGCAGGTTGACTTGAAGCGCCGGTGTTAGCAGTTGTTCCCTGCGGCGGTCGTCTTCGAAATCAACCAAGGCATCGCGCTGATCTTGGGCAACCGCCTCAAATCGGTTGAGTTCGTTGCGCGCAGACAGCAGTGCGTTCCAGTCTTCAAATCGCTTGCGGGGGTTGAGCAAATCCCGCTGCCAACGGTCCAGCCGATCGGACAGGTCGGTGCGGGTTTCCAAGAAACGGTCCACGAGGTTGCTGACTATTTGCACCGCAAGCTCGTCTGGGGACTCCGGCAGTTTCTTGAAGTTTAGAAATTGCTCTATTTCCAGGCCGGTTTTGCCGCTTGCTTGCGCTGCAAATTGCCGCGCCTTGTCGAAGGTGCGACTGTCTTTGGATCGGTAGGTGACCAAGAGTCGGTCGGCCAACAGGAAGTAGCACGGCCGCGTGCGGATGTTCAGGCGATGAAATTCGTCAAACAGGGGCTTGCCTGAAAGGGCCCGAATGATAAGCACGCTGTAACCGTCGCCGTTGTCAAAGTGGCTGGGGTGCAATGGATTGCCCAGGTCTTCCAGGTGCAGTTCATCGATCGATTTGCCAATCAGTGCCTCAACCTGCGGCAGCCAGACAAGCTCTTCATCCAGTTGCGCATCCACCCACAAAAAACCCTCGCTGGGCAGGTGGGTGGGCGGACCCGCCAGTTCGGTCAGTTGTTGGGCGTGTAGCAGTGTCCATCGGCTCATGGGCTCCCCTGTGTTTGGTTCACGACTGCTTCAAGGCGTTTGCGGCGTCCAAGGCAAAGTAGGTCAGGATGCCATCTGCACCGGCGCGTTTGAAAGCCAGGAGGGATTCGAGCATCACCGCTTCTTCATGAATCCAGCCGTTTTGAGCGGCGGCTTTGATCATGGCGTATTCGCCGCTGACCTGATAGGCGAAGGTGGGGCGTGCAAATTCTTGTTTGACGCGCCACAAGATGTCCAGGTAGGGCAGGCCTGGCTTGACCATGACCATGTCCGCGCCTTCTTCCAGGTCCAGGCCCACTTCGAGCAGCGCTTCGTTGCTGTTGGCGGGGTTCATTTGGTAAACCTTTTTGTTGCTTTTGCCCAAATTGCCACTGGAGCCGACCGCGTCGCGGAATGGGCCATAAAAGGCGGAGGCGTACTTGGCCGAATAGGCCATGATGTTGGTGTGGATGAATCCGTTGGACTCGAGTGTGTTGCGGATGGCGCCGATGCGGCCGTCCATCATGTCGCTGGGGGCAACAATGTCCACGCCGGCTTGC
>DASUDK010000149.1:0-3296 GCA_036275655.1 Limnobacter sp.
GTACAGACTTCTCAGCTGGTTTTCGTGACTGAAAACCCTTGAACACCCGGTGCGGGCTTGTCCCAAACCGGGTTTTTTTTATTCGGCCTGGCGGTAATAATCGCTTTGCACATACCACTCAAAGGCATGCATGTAGGCCACTTTAAATATGGCAGCCAAAGGCAAGGCCAAAAACACCCCCACCAAACCAAACAGGGCGCCAAAAAACGCCAGGGCGAAAATCACCGCGATGGCGGACAAACCGATTTTGTCCCCCACCACCAGTGGGGTCAGCACAAAACCTTCAATCATCTGGCCCAACACAAACACCACCAACACCCAGAACAAAGGCAAAAAGCCCTGCAACTCCAGTGCGGCCGTGAGCAAAGCCACCAGAAGAGCCAGAGCAAAACCCAGGTAAGGCACCACGCTGAGCAGGCCTGCCAACATGCCAATCGCCCAACCACTTTGCAAACCAGCGATGCTCAAACCCACCGAATAAAAGGTACTCAAAAACAGCACCACAATCATCATGCCCTTGATGTACTCATTGAGCACGGTGTCAATTTCAATCAGCATGGGTTGAGTGCGCCGCCACACGTGCAAAGGAAAGAGCCGTTGCACTGCCTGCGCAATTTGTGCCCAGCCAGGCAAAATGAACAAGGTCGCCACCACGGTGAGCGACACAAAACCGGTCAAGCCCAGCACCGATTGCGAACCCGATCGCAAAACCTTGGTGCTCACCTCCGCCAAAGTGCCCCGATTCTCGCTGATGTACTGGGCAATGCGGTCGCGCATTTCTATGCTGTCCACCGACACCGCCAACCCGAACATGTCGTTTAACCACGGCAACACGGTGCGTTTGATGTTCACCAGCAACTGCGGCAAATTGTTTTGAATGAGATCGAGCTGGGTGAGCACCACGGGAATGAACAACAGACCAAAGCTTGAAAACAACAGCATGAGGCCAAAGAACGTGACCACCGCACACACTGGCAAAGGGACACGGCCTCGCAACTGCCTGTGCAACCAGCGACTGGGCCCGTGCATCAAATAGGCCAGCGCGAATGCAGCCACAAAAGGGGCCAACACACCCCACAATTGGATGGTGAAGAGCAGGACCAAACCCGCGCTTAAGAGCAAAGCCCAGTTGCGCAGGTAAAAAGCACTGGCCACATCCGCCAGCGCAATGCGCACAGGCTTGCCTGGCTTGTCATTCAACGGTTTGGGCATGTCGTTTTGCTCAACACTCAAAATGTATTCCCCATCAACGTTTGCCGCGCAACACCAAATACACACCGCCCAAGGTCATCACCATGGCAACCAACAATGTGCCGGTGAGAGACTCACCCAAAAACACCACCCCGGCAACGGCAGCAATCACTGGCACACTGAGCTGCACGCTGGCCGCCGACGTGGTGGGCAACATGGGCAACACCTTGTACCACACTGCATAACCAATGCCACTGGCCAGGCAACCCGATGCCAACGCAAACAACACCCCTGCGGTGGACGGTGCGGGCAAACGCACCTCATACAGCACCAAACCGCGGGCCTGGGTCACCCCTGGAATATGCACATCCATGTGCACAGCCAACAACACCCCCGCCATCAAAACAGCCATCAGCAACGATGCCCGGTAAAAATTGCTGGCCGTGTCGAGCAGTGGCGTGGCAGACCCCTTCCCTACCACCGAGTAAACGCCCCAGCATACGCCAGCCCCAGCCATGCTTAGCACCGCCAGCAAAGAATCGGGGCGCTGCACATTGGGCCAGAGCAAGAGCAGCAGGCCCAGCACAGCCACACCAGCCCCCAAAGCCCGCAAACCCAGCAAACGGTCGCCACGGGTGGCGGCGTAAACAATCATGCTCAACTGCACACTGCCAAACAAAATCAACGCACCGGTGCCTGTGCTCATGGTCACATACGCCATCGAAAACAACACCGCATAACCAAACAAGGCCCAAGCACCCGCCCAACCACCGCCCTGGCCTGTGGCCCCCTGCACCCGCAGGCACACCCACAAAGTAAGCGCACCGCTGAAGAGCCGAATCGCCGTGAAGCTCGCCGGGTCGATTTGCCCAGCGCCCAAGGCGGCCCTGCAAAAAAATGAATTGGCTGCAAAAGCGCACATGGCCAGCGCAGTGAAGATTAGTGTGCGGACTTCAAAATTTTTCATGCAAGCAGGCTACTATTTCACAACGACAGATTTGACAACAATCGTTTTCAATTTATAAATATCCGGAGACTTCCATGCGCATCGAACTACGCGACCCACTCACCTTGCCCTGTGGCGCCACCCTGCCCAACCGCCTGGTGAAAGCCGCCATGAGCGAGGCCCTGGGCACCACCGACAACCGCGCCACCCCACAACTGGTGCGGGTGTATGAGCGCTGGACCGCCGGGGGCATTGGTTTGAATATAACCGGGAATGTGATGATTGACCGGCGTGCGCGTGCAGAGCCCGGCAACGTTGTGATTGAAGACGAGCGCGACATGCCACAGCTGCAAGCCTGGGCCAAAGCTGGTCAGCAACAGGGCAGCAAGATTTGGGTGCAAATCAACCACCCGGGCAAGCAAAGCCCCAAAGGCATGAACAAAGAAACCGTATCTCCCTCGGCCATCCCGTTCCGCAAAGACCTGCAAATGATGTTTGGCACACCACGCGCCTTGGAAGAACATGAAATTCTGGACCTGATTGCCCGCTGGGGACGCACCGCCAAAATCTGCAAAGACGCCGGTTTTGATGGCGTGCAAATTCATGGTGCGCACGGCTACCTCATCAGCCAATTCTTGAGCCCCCACAGCAACCAGCGCACCGACCAATGGGGTGGCAATGCAGAGAACCGCCGCCGCTTTGTGCTGGCTGTTTATGACGAAGTCCGCAAACAAGTGGGGCCCAACTTCCCAGTGGGCATCAAATTGAACTCCGCCGATTTTCAAAAGGGTGGATTTTCTGAAGAAGAATCGCTGGCGGTTATTCAAGAACTGACCGCGCGCGGCATCGACATGATTGAGGTGTCTGGCGGCACTTACGAAGCCCCCGCCATGACTGGCGCCACCGCCCAACCCAAAAAGGAAAGCACCGTGAAACGCGAGGCGTACTTCATGGACTTCACCGAGAAAGTGCGCGCCGTTTGCAAGGTGCCCCTGATGCTCACCGGCGGCTTTCGCACCGTGGGTGGCATGAAAGAGGCGTTGAACAGCGGCGCTGTGGATTTGATCGGCTTGGCGCGTTCCATCGCCATTGAGCCTGACCTGCCCAATCGCCTGCTGGCCGATCAAGAAGCCCTACACCCCGTCAAACCCCTCATCAC
>DASUDK010000150.1:0-7571 GCA_036275655.1 Limnobacter sp.
TCTTGTAATTCTTGACCCCATTCGGGTTTGAAAGGTTTGAGGTTTTCAAAGGCGAATGCGCGTTCAAGGCCAGGTGCACGGTCGCACAGGGCGCAGAGGGATTCAATCACCAGGGTGCCACTGCCACAAAAGGGGTCCAGAAAAACCTGCGCCGCTTGCCCTGCCTGGCTTTGACGGGCGATCTGCCACAACCCAGCGGCCAGGTTTTCTTTGAGTGGGGCCACGCCTTGCTCTTGCCGCCATCCCCGTTTGAAGAGGTTTTCCCCGGCCAAGTCGATATAAATCATCGCCTCGGTGGGGGTGACAGCCGCAAAAATACGAACATCCGGGGCGTCCGTGCTCACGCTGGGGCGTTCGTCAAACTGCGCATTGAATGCGTCGCAAACGCCGTCCTTCAGGCGCAATTGTGTAAACCTTGGGCTTTTGAGGTCTGCGCCCAGGTTGTTCAGGTCAACCCGGAAAGTGTGGGAGAGTTTAAACCAATTGGACCAGTCCACGCTCTTGGCCAGTTTGTACAAATCTTCATCACTACTGCAGGGGCCACGGGCCAACTCCAGGCCAATGCGGCCTGCAAAGCGGGTCCAGTACGTCATGCGGGTGGCTTGTCGCCAGCTGGCTTCAAAGGTGCAGCCCCCCGTGACCACGCGACCTCGCTTGGCGCCCATGGTTTCCAGTTCTTGAAGCAGGAGGGTCTCCAGGCCCCGTGGGCAACTTGCAAAGCAGTTGTAGACAGGGCGGGTGCTGGAGTTTTCGCGGTTTGTGCGTTGGTTTGAGTTTTGCATTTAGAAGGGTTTGACCACCACAAGAATAATGGCAATGGCCATGAGCACCACTGGCACTTCATTGAACCAGCGGTAGAAGGTGTGGCTTTTTGTGTTCTCGCCGCGTTCGAATTTTCGGAGTAATCGGCCGCAACCGTGGTGGTAGCCAGCGATCAGAAACACGATCAGGATTTTTGCATGCAGCCAGCCGCTTTGGCCGCCGACGCCGATTTGATAAACCCCCACCAAGGCGAAACCCAGCAACAGCGCAGGTATGGCCAGCAGTGTCATGAATTTGTAGAGCTTTTTGGCCATGAGCAACAGCCGCGCGGTGGCCGCAGGTTCGGTTTCCATCGCGAGGTTGACGTAAATGCGGGGCAAATAAAACAGCCCGGCAAACCAAGCGGCCACAAAAAGAATGTGAAATGACTTCACCCAAAGGTATCCGTCCATGTGTACTGCTCCTTTATTGACGAATTTCGCCGTGGCCAAACACCACGTATTTTTGACTGGTCAGCCCTTCCAGCCCCACGGGGCCTCGAGCGTGGATTTTGTCGGTGGAAATGCCGATTTCAGCACCCAAGCCGTATTCAAAGCCGTCGGCGAATCGGGTGGATGCGTTCACCATCACCGAGGCCGAGTCCACTTCGCGCACAAAGCGCATGGCGTGGCTGTGGTTGTCGGTCACAATGCTGTCGGTGTGGTGTGAGCCGTATTGGTTGATGTGGGCAATCGCCTGGTCCAAGTGATCCACAATCTTGATGGACAGGATGGGGGCCAAGTATTCGGTGCTCCAGTCCTCTTCCGTGGCTGCTTTTGCAGCAGGCAGCAGTGCCATGGTGCGTTTGCAACCCCGCAGTTCTACGCCTTTCTCGGCATATCGCTCAGCCAGGCTTGTCAACACGGTTTTGGCGATGTGTTGGTGCACCAACAGGGTTTCCATGGTGTTGCAGGTGCCGTAACGGTGGGTTTTTGCGTTGTCTGCAATGTCAATGGCGTGTTCCACGTTGGCAGATTCATCAATGAACACATGGCAAATGCCATCGAGGTGTTTGATGACAGGCACTTTCGCATCGCGCGAAATGCGCTCAATCAAGCCCTTGCCACCCCTTGGTACAATCACGTCCACGTAATCGGTCATGGTGATGAGCGTGCCCACCGCAGCGCGATCGGTGGTGTCAATCACTTGCACAGCGTCGGCTGGCAAACCAGCCGCCGCCAAGCCCTGTGCCACCAGGGCAGCCAAAGCCTGGTTGCAGCGGAATGCCTCGGAGCCACCTCTTAGGATTGTGCTGTTGCCTGATTTGATGCACAGGCCCGCCGCATCCACCGTGACGTTGGGGCGAGATTCGTAAATGATGCCAATCACGCCCAGGGGCACGCGCATTTTGCCCACCAAAATGCCGGAAGGGCGATTTTTAAAATCGGTCATTTCGCCGATCGGGTCTGGCAACTGCGCGATTTGTTCAAGGCCAAGTGCCATGGTTTCAATGGCTTTGTCATTGAGTGCAAGGCGGTCCAGCAAAGCGGGTTCCAAGCCATTGGCTTGCGCTTGCGCCATGTCTTCCTGGTTGGCAACTTGAAGGGCGGCTTTGTTGGCACGTATCAGGCGCGCTGTTTCAAGCAAGGCTGTGTTTTTTGCCCCGGTGCTTGCGCGCGCCATGGCTGCCGAGGCGGCGCGTGCTTTCCGACCAATCGCCAAAATGTGTTGTTCAATGCTCATCATTCAATTCCAAATGGGTGGCGTTTGCACGCCGGCAATCCCCAGTCCGATGATTTCCATCAAGGTCCAGGGCTCGCCTGCTTTCATGCCCTTGATTGTTTTTTCGGCCTGGTAGCACCATGCAGTCAGCGATTGCAGGCTACCCGGTGTGTGACGTTTCAGGGCGGCTGCAATGTGGGTTTGCCTGGCTCCCCAAATTCTATTTTGTCTGCATGCGTCCGACAAAGACATTCCGCGACGCATTGCAGTTTGTGTGTCCCGAATCGCACGAATTTCCTCTTGCAAAGCCCACAGCACAAGCGTGGAAGCCTCGCCCTCTGCATGCAAACCTTCTAGCATGCGCGTGATGCGTTTGGTGTCGCCTGCCAACAAGCTGGCGCCGAGGTCAAACACATTGAACCGGGCCGAGTTGGCCACCATGTGTTGAACTTGCGTCAGCCCAATCTCGCCGCCAGTGGCCAGTTCCAATGCCAGTTTCTCGATGGTTTGGTGAGCCACCAGCAAGTTGCCTTCGGTTTTGTCGGCCAACCAAGCGCAGGTTTCACGATCCAGTTGCACCTGCCTGCGTTTGGCGGCTTGAGCAATCCAGCCCGGTAAGTTGTCTGCGGTGATTGGGCGGCACTGCACTTCACAGCCGTGTTGCAAAAGTTCTGCAAAGCCAGCGGACTTTTCTTGGGTCTTGTTCAGCTTTGGGCCGCTGACCAGCAAGTGATGGGTGGTCTGCCCACTGGCAATCCATTGGCTCACGGTTGCCAAGACGATGGCTTGCTCTTTGTTCAACTTGGGCTGGGGCATGCGCAAGTCCACCAGCGCAATGTCTCCAAACAGTGAGACCTCCGCGAACAAACCCAAAAACGCCTGCTCGTCAAACTGCCGGTCCAAATCGATCACATGGCGTTGACTGTCGTGGTGTTGTTTGAGCCGCAAGCGATAAAGATCGGTGGCCTGGGTTAAGAACAGCGGCTCGTCGGTGAACACGCACAGCAACTGGGGCAGGGGCGTCTGTTGACCTGCCTGCAAACTGTTTAACCAGTTGTCCAGTGCGATTTGCTTCACTGCTTTTTGCCCAGTTGTAAGGCGCTCAAGCGGCTGATGATTTGCCTTGCAATGTCACGTTGCATTTCGGTGTAGAGGCGGTTTTCTTCGGCTTCTTTGCCCAGAATCTGGTCGTCGCTGTAAAGCAGTTCACGACGTTGGCTCAGTTGGCTGGTGGCAATCAGGAACTCGCCTTTTGCGTCGGTCACTTGGTACAGCAAGTCGTAGGTGATCCTCACTTCACGTGCCCGCCCGCTGGCGCTGAAGGTGACGATGCTTCTGTCCCGTATTTCGCTCAGCAGGGTGAGGGTGAGTGGTGCACCTTCGGCCGGGTTGACCTTGAGGTCAAGAATCTGGAGCTGCAGGTCCATGTTCTGCTGCATTTCAGAGCGGTCCAGCCCGCGCAGGTTGATGCGATCAAAGTCAAAGTCGTATTGCCCACGCAGCTGAAAGCCGCAGGCTGTCAGAGCCATGCTGAACAACAACATGGTAAACAACTGGAGGGTGCGATTCATGGGCAATGTTCCTTTGGTGTTACACCACAATGTTGACCAGCTTGCCGGGGACCACAATCACTTTTTTGGCCGGCTTGCCTTCCATGAACTTCTGGGCGGCTTCACTGGCCAAGGCGGTTGTCTCAATGCTGGCTTTGTCGGCCTCGGCTGGCACTTCAATGCTGCCCCGCAGTTTGCCGTTCACTTGAACCATCAGGGTGAGTTCTGAGCGCACCAGCGCTTTTTCATCCACTTCTGGCCAGGGGGCGTCAAGCAGATCGCCGTGGGCCACGTGGTAGTTCAGGCTGGTCCACAGGTGGCAGGTGATGTGCGGCACGATGGGATACAGCACGCGCAGCAATATACTCAGGCCTTCGGCCAATACAGCATGGTCGGCAGGCGTGTTCGTTTCACTGGCAAATGCATCCAGCGTGTTCAGCATTTTCATGCCAGCCGATACCACGGTGTTGTACTGGTGGCGATCGTAGTCAAAGTTGGCCTGCTTCAAAATTTCATGCATATCGCGGCGGGTATTCTGAGCCGCTTTGCTCAACTCTGCTGTGTTCAAAGCCGGTTGGGCCTTGATGGTCACTTGCTGATTCAGTGCCAGTTGATAGAGGCGTTTCAGGAAGCGGTGCGCGCCTTCCACGCCGGAGTCGCTCCACTCCAGGCTTTGTTCGGGAGGTGCAGCAAACATGGTGAACAGGCGTGCTGTGTCGGCACCATACTGGTCGATCAGGGCCTGCGGGTCGATGCCATTGTTTTTTGATTTGGACATTTTTTCAACGCCACCAATGTGCACCGATGTGCCACTGCTGCTGAGTTTTGCAGACACTGGTCGACCTTTGTCATCAAACTCAACCGATACATCGGCCGGGTTGATCCAGGTTTTCTTGCCGTTGACCTCTTCGGTGTAGTAGGTGTCGTTGAGCACCATGCCTTGGGTGAGCAGGGCGGTGGCGGGCTCACGGAATTTCACCAGGCCCAGGTCGTTCATGACCTTGGTCCAGAATCGGCTGTAGAGCAGGTGCAAAATGGCGTGTTCAATGCCACCGATGTACTGGTCCATGGGCATCCAGTAATCGCTGCGCTCGTCGGTCATGGTGTTGGCGTCGTTACAAACGTAACGGGTGAAGTACCAGCTGGAATCCACGAAGGTGTCCATGGTGTCTGTTTCACGGCGCGCCAAACTGCCACACTTGGGGCATTTGCATTCATAGAATGCAGCGCTTTTCGCCAGTGGGTTGCCGCTGCCATCGGGCACCAGGTCTTCGGGCAGCACCACGGGCAGGTCTGCTTCAGGCACGGGCACATCGCCGCAGGTGTTGCAGTAAATCATGGGGATTGGGGTGCCCCAGTAGCGCTGGCGTGAAATGCCCCAGTCGCGCAGGCGGAACTGGATGCGTTTTTCGCCCAAGCCTTTGGCGGCCAACAGTTCGGCGACTTTGTCGACAGCTGCGGCGTAATTCAAACCGTCTAGCGGGCCGCTGGCCACGCAAACACCGCGTTCTTTGTCCCCATACCATTCAGCCCATTCAGCGTTGTTGAACAATTCGCCTTTCACGTCGATGACTTGCTTGATCGCAATGCCGTACTTCAAGGCAAACGCAAAATCGCGCTCATCGTGCGCTGGCACGCCCATCACAGCGCCATCGCCGTAGCTCATCAGCACATAGTTGCCCACCCAAACTGGCACGCTTTCGCCGGTCAGTGGGTGCGTCACATTCAGGCCAGTGGGCATGCCTTTCTTTTCCATGGTGGCCATGTCGGCCTCGGCCACGCCACCCGCTTTGCATTCTGCGATAAAAGCCTGCAATTCAGGATTGTTTTCTGCAGCCAGCGCAGCCAGCGGATGTTCGGCGGCCACGGCGCAGAAGGTGACGCCCATGATGGTGTCGGCACGCGTGGTGAACACATACAGTTTGCCGTCTTGAACCAATTCACCCGCGGTGTTTTTGATTTCATGCGGGAAAGCAAAACGCACGCCGGTGGATTTGCCAATCCAGTTTTCTTGCATGACTTTCACGCGGTCGGGCCATTGCAGGCCATTCAAATCCTCGAGCAGCACATCGGCGTAGTTGGTGATCGCCATGTAATACATGGGAATGTCGCGTTTCTCGACCGTGGCACCAGAGCGCCAGCCCTTGCCGTCAATCACTTGTTCGTTGGCCAACACGGTTTGGTCGATGGGGTCCCAGTTCACAGTGCCTGTTTTTTTGTAAACAATGCCTTTCTCCAGCATCTTCAAAAACAGCCACTGATTCCATTTGTAGTAATCGGGCTTGCAGGTGGCCACTTCCTTGGACCAGTCAATGGCCAAGCCCATGGATTCCATCTGCTTTTTCATGTACTCAATGTTGCTGTACGTCCAGGCAGCAGGGGGCTTGCCATTGGCCATGGCGGCGTTTTCTGCAGGCATGCCAAACGCATCCCAGCCCATGGGCATCAAGGTGTTGTAGCCCTTCATGCGCTTTTGGCGAATCATCACATCGTTGATGGTGTAGTTGCGCACATGGCCCATGTGCAGCTTGCCGCTTGGGTAGGGCAACATGGACACGCAGTAGTACTTGGGCTTCAGTTTGCCGCTTGGGTCTTTTGCAAATGCCTCGGCTTTGTAGGCGTCTGATTGTGTCCATTGGCCTTGAACGGCATTTTCAATGTCTTGAGCGGCGTATTTGTCAAACATGGTGTGTGGCAGAAAATTCGAGGAGACGACCCGTCGCAAGCACTGGTGTGCTGGCTCATCGGACCAATCGAACATTATATCGGTCTTTCTGTTTTTTAAGCAGAATGCCTCGCGGCGAAACACTGTTAAAATCAACAGGATTGTGCAACCTTGGTGACAAATGTGTCTTTGCTCGAGAGCCTAAACCCTGAACAGTTGGCAGCCGTGACGCTGCCACGTGAATCTGCCCTTATTCTTGCCGGTGCTGGCAGCGGTAAAACCAAGGTGCTGACTGCCCGCATTGCCTGGTTAATTCAAACTGGCCAAGTTGGCCCAGGCGGGGTCTTGGCTGTTACATTCACCAACAAGGCTGCCAAAGAGATGCTTCATCGCATCTCCAGCATGCTGCCCATCAACACCCGCAGCATGTGGGTGGGCACGTTTCACGGCTTGTGCAACCGGATGTTGCGGGCCCACTGGAAAGAGGCGGGTTTGCCCCAGGCCTTCCAGATCTTGGACATGCAGGACCAGCTCTCCGCGATCAAACGCATGTACAAGGTGCTGAACATTGATGCAGAAAAATTTCCGCCCAAGCAGTTGAGTTACTTCATCGGCTCTGCCAAGGAGCAAGGCCTGCGCCCCAAAGATGTCGACGCCCACGACGAATACCACCGCATGATGGTGCGGCTATACGAGGCCTATGAAATACAATGCCAGCGCGAAGGGGTGGTGGACTTTGCCGAATTGTTGCTACGAAGCTTCGAGCTACTGGGCGCCAATGCTGCGCTGCGTGAACATTACCAGGCGCGTTTCAAATACATTCTGGTGGATGAGTTTCAAGACACCAACACCCTTCAATACCACTGGTTAAAACGCCTTGCTGGCGCGCAGGG
>DASUDK010000151.1:0-3658 GCA_036275655.1 Limnobacter sp.
GGCGCTGTCGACAAGCTTTGCTTGGCGACAAGACGGACCGGATGCAACAGCGACACTTTCGCTTTGCATGCCCCCTGGCCAGGGGCAAGAAGGGATACTCGGGCTGATCCAAGGCCAACAGGCTCACACCACGGGTCTTCATAGACGCAAGCGATGAAGCTAAGGGTGGGCTTAAAGCAGCGAGTTTTGGTTCAGCAAAACCTACAACTGTGCTCACTGTGCCGCAATTTTCTTTCGCCAAGCGACGTAATCTGCAGCGACCTGTTTCGGCTGCTCCATCATCGGCACATGGCCAACCCGGTCCATCAAAATCACGTCAAAGCCTGGCATCGCAGCCTTCAATTCTGCTGCGCCGTCCACATGCAGCACGCGATCTTCTTTGCCCCACACAATCAAACCAGGCCCCTTGTAGGCTGATGCGGGCAAAACAGTGGCCAGGTCGGAGGGTACGCTTTTGAAATCTTTGTAGATCCGTTTGTGCAAGGGTTGGTCTGCGGCCGCCCTGGCAGCCATGGCTTCGACCACAAAACCCGGTACAAATGCAGGTCGTTCGTACATCACCACATCCACAATCTTTTCAAACTCGTCGCGATTGCTGGCTGTTAAAACGATTTCACCAGTTTGTTCAAACTTCTGTATCACCTCGGATTTGCGAGATTCCACCAAGCCTGCGGGCGCCAAAAACCACACCGATTGCACGTGTTCTGGGTATTTGGCGGCGTAGGCACCGCTGATCCATCCACCCATGGAGTTGCCGCCGATGTGCGTTTTTTCCAGGCCCAATTTCTCGATGATGGCGTGAACACGGTCAATCTGTGTGTTGATCACATAGTCCGCATTCAAATCCCGTGTTGAAGCTCCAAATCCTGGCACATCAATGGCGTATACGGTGTAATGGTCAGTCAAATAATTGGCCACCCGATTGAAGTTGTCTTTGGATCCGCCAAAGCCGTGAACAAGGACCAATGCTTCGCCTTGCCCACCCTGCAGATAGGGCACCACAAAACCGTCAATTTGGAGCACTTTGCGTTCAAGACCTGACAGAGCGCGCTCTGCAGCAATTGCAAGGCCCGCCGCGCCCTGTATTTCGCCTTCTGGTTGCTGCATGCTGCACGCACCCAGCGCAAGTGCGCTCACGCCAATCAGGCGCATTGCGATCCGTTTGAAATCGAGGCTGGATTTTTTCATGGTGGACATAAATTCGGCGTCAGGAATGGTGAATACGCGCTAGCATAGAGCAGATAATTCTCGTCTGACAACAATTCTTGTCAAATAATGAGCAAGCAAGCGGATTTGGGTCACGTGTCAGCAAGTTATGTCAATCTGCTCTTTGATTGGCTTGAAACGGCGCATCCCACGATGGCTCAGCGTTTCCCTCACACACGCCCAACCGCCGGTGACCTGAACCGGGTTGAGATCAGCCAGTGGCAGGCGATGTTGGATTGGGTGTATGCGTCCACGAATGACCCAGCGATTCCACTGAAAATTGCAGCGCACGTTCGCCCGGCCAACATGGGTTTGTTGGGCTATGTGGCCAGCTGCTGCAGCAATTTGGGCGAGGCATTTGCTCGCTTGCAGCAGTTTGAACACCTTGTTTACAGCGTCAACGCCCTGGCTGTGGCGCTTCACAATGACGAGGTGATTTTGCGTTGGGGCGAGGAGCGCGGGCGTCCTGGTCATTGGGTGGACTCCGTGGCGATTGGGGTGTTGGTTGCGTTTACCAACCGTTTGATTGACGAGCCCGTGTACCCGATTGCGGTCAAGTTTATTAATCCGGCGCCTCCCAATCTTGGCGACTTTGAGGCATTTTTTCGATGTCCTGTCGCCTTTGATGCGTCGCACACCGAGGTGGTGTGGCCCGCAGAGCTCTTGCACACACCGCTCAAGTCGCCAGACCATGTGATGCGTGCAATGTTGGACCAGCAGGCCGAAATGTTGTTGGCGCAGGTCAAGGCAAGCGAAGAACCGATTCCGGGCTTACAGAAGGCCATTCAGGAATCCATCACAGCGGGTTTGCCTGGCCTGCCTGAAGTGGCACGCCGATTGTGCATCAGCACGCGCACTTTGCAACGGAGATTGATGGGGCAGGGCACAAGCTTTCGCGATGAGCTTGAGCGGGTGCGTGTTGAAATGGCGAAGCGGTGTTTGCAAACCGGCGAGCTGAGTCTTGCCGACATTGCCAATTTTTTGGCCTACAACGACCAAAGTGCCTTCACGCACGCCTTCAAACGGGTGACGGGCATCAGCCCTGCCAAATTCCAGCGTGCAAAGCGACAATCGGCTCTAAAAGCCCTTTGAATTGACTCAGGCCCTTCAAAAATAAGGGAAAGTCCTATATCATATATAAGACTTGAGAGGCCTTTGCACCCCGCTGCTTTTGCGTTGCAGCACTTGTGTGCGCCTGCGAACTGCCTCAAAATCATACAGTTTCTATTGACCCCACCCAATCTAGGGAGATCTCATGCTTGAGTCCTATCGCCAACACGTTGCCGAGCGCGCAGCGTTGGGCATTCCCCCCCTGCCTTTGTCAGCTGAACAAACCAATGGTTTGATCGCCCTGCTAAAAAACCCCCCTGCAGGTGAAGAGCAGTTTTTGCTTGACCTGTTGACCAACCGCGTGCCTGCGGGAGTGGACGATGCTGCCAAGGTGAAAGCCGCTTTTCTGGCCGCGGTGGTCAATGGTTCTGAGACTTGCAAACTGGTGGACCGCAAAAAGGCGACCGAGCTGCTCGGCACCATGTTGGGCGGTTTCAACATCAAGCCTTTGATTGAAGCCTTGGACGATGCAGAAGTGGGTGCAATCGCCGCCAACGCCCTGTCCAAAACATTGTTGATGTTCGATTACTTCCATGATGTAAAAGACAAAGCCGACAAAGGCAGCGCCAACGCCAAAACAGTCATGCAAAGCTGGGCCAATGCGGAGTGGTTCACAAGCCGTCCCGAAGTGCCACAAAGCATCAAACTGACCGTGTTCAAAGTCTCGGGCGAGACCAACACGGACGACCTGTCTCCAGCGCCTGATGCTTGGAGCCGCCCAGACATTCCTTTGCATGCCCTGGCCATGCTGAAGAACCCACGCCCTGGCATCGAAGCCGATGAGCCAGGCAAAGTTGGGCCCATCAAGCAACTCGAAAAATTGAAAGCCAAAGGCAATGCGATCGCCTACGTGGGCGATGTGGTGGGCACAGGTTCTTCGCGCAAGTCCGCCACCAACTCTGTGTTGTGGTTCACCGGCGATGACATTCCCTTCATCCCCAACAAGCGTTTTGGCGGTTACTGCCTGGGCGGTAAAATCGCCCCAATTTTCTTCAACACAATGGAAGATGCAGGCGCGCTGCCCATTGAGCTTGATGTGAGCCAAATGGAAATGGGTGACGAGATCGAGCTGCGTCCCTTTGATGGCAAAGCCCTCAAAAACGGCCAGGTGATTGCGGAATTCAGCATGAAAACTGACGTGCTGTTTGACGAAGTGCGCGCCGGTGGCCGCATTCCGCTGATCATCGGCCGTGGCCTCACTGACCGTGCGCGTGCCGCACTGGGTCAGGGCCCAAGCCCTGTGTTCCGTCGCCCCGCAGCCAAGAACGACAGTGGCAAAGGCTTCTCCCTGGCCCAGAAAATGGTGGGCAAAGCCTGTGGTTTGCCAACCGGTCAAGGCGTG
>DASUDK010000152.1:0-12241 GCA_036275655.1 Limnobacter sp.
TTGCGAATCGCCAAACTTGCCCCCACCCTCGCACCAGCAAGATTGAACACCGCCATCAGCAACCCCAAGCCCAACAGGATGTGACCTGCTGGTGCAAACCATGCGAGCGATGCCAAGTTGCATGCAATATTCACCACCTTGGCGCCGGCTGTGGCCGCAAGAAAATCGAACCCAAACAGCACCACAAAAGCAACCATCAGGAAGGAACCGGTGCCTGGGCCAAAAAATCCGTCATACAGCCCAATGGCCAAACCGACCAATGCCCCAAAGACCCGCTCGCGGGATTTGCCCAATTTTGGCGCATGAATACTGCCCAGGTCTTTGCGCAAAAAGGTGTAAATGGCCACTGCAATCAACAAGACGGGCAACAGCAGCCTCAAAACCTCTGTGGACATTTGCGTGACAATATAGGCGCCAATGTAGGCTCCAACAAGTGCCATGAGCGTGGCCGGGAGCACTGCATTCCATGGCACCTGAATGGTTTTCGCATACTTGTAAGCAGCAAAACTGGTGCCCACCACACTGGAAATTTTGTTGGTCCCCAAGAGCGTGGCATGGCCTTGCGACGGCAACAAGCCAAACAAGGCTGGAATCTGGATCAAACCACCCCCGCCCACCATGGCATCAATCAAACCTGCGCCAAAAGCGGCCACACACAGGGTGAGCAACACCCACCACTCGATGTTTTCAAACATGAAAGATTCCAAACAAATAGAAAACGGGCGCCTTGTGGGCGCCCGCCATAGGACAATTTCCGTCGTGTCGGAAAAAAGTCTAAATCGTCACAAACGCATCAAGCGGCCAAGCGATTGGCAATTTGTGCTTTTGTTTCCACCAACTGAACTGGCAGGTTGTGCTTGAGCTTTTCAAACAACTCCGCGTGCAATTCGAGTTC
This sequence comes from Limnobacter sp., assembly GCA_036275655.1. Taxonomy (GTDB): domain Bacteria; phylum Pseudomonadota; class Gammaproteobacteria; order Burkholderiales; family Burkholderiaceae_B; genus Limnobacter. The sequence continues at coordinate 896 of DASUDK010000152.1, forward strand.
TTTTTCCCAAGCCGCTTTATCGATTGCCGTGATGGAATCGAACTCAGCCTTGCTGAAATCCAGGCCATCCCAGGAAATGTCTTCGTAGCGGGGGGAGGTGCCAAACACGTGATCAACGCCCTGCCCCTTGCCTTCAACCCGCTCCAATGCCCACTTAAGAACACGCATGTTCTCGCCGAAACCTGGCCAAATGAATTTGCCATTTTCGTCGGTACGGAACCAGTTCACACAGAAAATGCTGGGCAGTTTGGCGCCGGTCGACTCGAGTTTCTTGCCGAGGTTAAGCCAATGCTGGAAATAATCGGCCATGTTGTAGCCACAGAATGGAAGCATCGCAAATGGATCGCGACGCACCACACCTTGCTGACCGAAAGCAGCGGCCGTGGTCTCGGAGCCCATGGTGGCGGCCATGTACACGCCCTCCACCCAGTTGCGGGCTTCAGTCACCAAGGGCACAGTGGTAGAACGGCGTCCACCGAAAATGAAAGCGTCGATGACCACACCTTCTGGATTGTCCCAGTTCTGGTCGATCACCGGGTTTTGCTCTGCCGCCACAGTGAAACGGGCGTTGGGGTGGGATGCCTTGCGACCGCAGTCGGGCGTCCAGTCCTGGCCGGTCCAATCCACCAAATGCGCAGGCGCTTCTTTGCTTAGACCTTCCCACCACACATCGCCATCGTCTGTGAGGGCCACGTTGGTGAAGATCACATTCGCATTGAGCGAGGCCATGCAGTTGGAATTGGTTTTGGTGTTGGTGCCGGGGGCCACACCAAAATAACCTGCTTCTGGGTTGATGGCGCGCAGCTTGCCGTTGGCGTCGGGTTTGATCCAGGCGATGTCGTCACCAATGGTGCTCACCTTCCAGCCATTCATGGACGCTGGGGGAATCAACATGGCGAAGTTGGTTTTGCCACAGGCAGACGGGAAAGCCGCAGCCACGTGGAATTTCTTGCCCTCTGGGGAGGTCACGCCCAGGATGAGCATGTGCTCGGCCAACCAACCCTGGTCACGACCCATGGTGGATGCAATGCGCAGGGCCAAACACTTTTTGCCCAACAGCGCGTTGCCGCCGTAGCCAGAACCGTAAGACCAAATTTCGCGGGTTTCTGGGTAATGCACAATGTACTTGGTGGTCGGGTTACATGGCCAGGCCACGTCTTTCTGACCTGCTTCCAAAGGCGCACCCACGGTGTGTACACAAGGCACAAACTCGCCGTTTTCGCCCAGCACGTCATAGACGGCCTTGCCCATGCGAGTCATCATGCGCATGTTGGTGACCACGTACGCGGAGTCAGACAGCTCCACACCAATGTGGGCGATTGGGCTGCCCAAGGGACCCATGGAGAATGGGATCACGTACAGGGTGCGCCCGCGCATGGAGCCCTTGAACAAACCGTTCAGGGTGGCGCGCATTTTGGCGGGATCTTCCCAGTTGTTGGTAGGGCCAGCGTCTTCCTGCTTTTCAGAGCAGATGTAGGTGCGATCTTCGACGCGAGCCACATCGGACGGATCGGACCAAGCCAAGTAGGAATTTGGGCGCTTCTCGGGATTGAGTTTGCGCAATGTGCCAGCTTCGACCATTTCTGCACAGAGGCGGTTGTATTCCTCTTCAGAGCCGTCGCACCACACAATGTTTTTTGGCTCAGTCAAGGCTGCAATTTCTTGCACCCAAGCCACCAATTTCTTGTGCTTGACGTAAGACGGCACGGTCTGGCTGACCATAGACAGCACTGCACTCATGCTAAAACCTCCAGATAGACAAATGTAATTCTTGCGTGGGGGCTGCGTGCTGCTCTACGGCAATAAACCGGAACTGTTGCCACGCGCTCAGCGGTCGAATGCCGCTTTTCCGCCAACGTAGCCCTCGAGTTTAACATGTTGACACCAAACGGAAATAATATTTTTCTATAGGTATGATCACCTAATCTGAAGACTTGTTTTCTTTCTGGTTTTGGACATGTACAGTGTGTGGCGTTGCCCACCAATCCAATCGCTGTCATGAGACTCATTGCTGTATGCACAGGTGCCGTTGCGCCGCTGGTTTATCGCACGGCCAGCGGGGAAATCAAGACGCTTGCAAGCGGCATCAAAAAAGAGGCGGTGAGCACCCTGCAACAACCGCGCCCCGTTGAGGTGAAACGCTTAAACCTACAAGGCGATGAGCAATGTGATTTGTCGGTGCACGGCGGGTTGGACAAAGCGGTGTACATGATGCCGAGCGAACACTATGCGTTTTGGCAAGGCCGACGGGCGGAGCGCAAGCTAGACACCCAGTTGCCCTGGGGCATGTTGGGTGAAAACCTGGTGACGGAGGGTTTGAATGAATCCACGGTGCGGCTGGGCGACGAATTTGAAATCGGCAGCGCCCGGTTCCGCGTGACGGACCCCCGTGAGCCGTGCCACAAATTTGCCATCCGCTTGGGCTACGGCGCGGCACCCAAGGAAATGATTCAGCAAGGCAATTGCGGATGGTACTTGCGTGTGGTACAGGCCGGGGAAATCAAGGCTGGCGACTTGATCAAACACATGCCCAACCCACAAGGAAAAACCGTGCTGGAGCAGTTCCGATTTGCAACCCGCAAAGGCCAAATGGATTTGCTTTAAAGCCAGTGCGTCAATTGCGCCAGGCCTTGGCGAGCGCTTTGGCCGCCTGTGTTTTTAAGCGATCCACGCGACGCAACCAGGCTGGGTCCGGATCGTGTGCATACATCGTTTTTGCCAACGCCAAAGCCTCGTCGTCCCAACCATCGTTGGCGTACAAATCAAACAGCAATTGACCCAAGCCAGCGCTGGTGGGCAGTGCACGCATCCATTGCTCGGCTTGTACAATCGCTTCCCGTGAGCGCCCGGCAGCGTGCATGGCTCCAATCGCCTCCACCGCCTCAAAATCATCCACTGCCGATTTGCGAAGCAACTCGGAGAGCAAACGCCTCTCGCCCAAATACTCGAGCAAGCTGCGCAGGCGCAAACGTCTCCATCGCTTGTCAAAAGATCGCCAATTGACCGTTGTGCTGGGTTGCGTGGCCTCCATGCTGGCCACCTCTGCGTCCATCAACCCGAGCACGGTGGCACGATCACAATCGGCCAACTGCTTCCACCACCAAGACGGCTCCACCAAACCCGCATGGTCCATCATGGCGACAGGGTAAACACAATGCGCCCGATCAATCGGATTTTCGACATGGCGTGCCACCTCCGAAAGCCAATTGCGGGTGACAGCGCGCACAGCACGCAACAACACACCATGCTTGTCGTCTGCACCTTCAGAGATTTGGAGCAGTTTTTGCAATGCCGTGGCACCCACATGAACCAAGAGTTCGCGCACCAGAGGCGATTGCATTTCGCCTGCGATCCACCCATCGACCACATACGCACGCACTGCAATTCGCTCACACGAACTGGCCGAAGGGCAACGGGCCTGCCCGATGTATTTGCCCACGGCTTGCAACAACTTGCGCTCTGCTTGAGCGCTGGGCTGCGCAGTGAATGCGTCAAGATGTCGCGAGGCGTGAGACAAAAAATCCAATGCCCGCCCCATGTCGGGCACCAAACCAGACGCATTGGCAAACCAACCGGCCCACTGCTCGCCAGTGCGCTTGAGCAAAGGGTCGACGGCCTCGCTCTGATCATTCAGCGACTCAATTTCTTGCAAAGACTTGGACATTCAATCTCGCCCACAGCTACACTGCTGACAACACTTCAGTATAAGACAGTTGGGGGACAACCGTGAAAAAGGCGTTTGGAGCAATCGTGGTGCTGGCAATGTTGACCGCAGCGGTATTTTTTGGACTTGGGATGTACTCTCAAACAGGTTCACCACCCGGGCTACAAGACGGGAAGTTGCGCCCTTGCCCAAACAGCCCCAATTGCGTCAGCAGCGAGAGCGCGCCCTCAGATGATCACGCCATCGCCGCAATTTCTTTGAGTGTGCCCTCGGGCGCCGACCCCATGATCAAGGTTCGGGACGTGGTCAAGTTCATGGGCGGCGAAGTTCTTGAAGGAACCGACACTTACCTGGCGACCACATTCACCAGCGCAATTTTTGGTTTTGTGGATGATGTTGAGTTCCGTTTGGACCAGGGCAGCAATCTGATTCACGTGCGCTCCGCTTCGCGCGTCGGCTACAGTGATTTCAACGCCAACAAACAGCGTGTCGAGCAAATCCGCCACCTACTTACCGATTAGGGAAAATCCCCACGCAACACGCACCAATTTTTTGTGGGGTAGTTCAAAGTGATAGGCCCCCATCCGGGTGGCTGCGTGTAAAGTGTTTGCAGTGAGGAAAGGTGGACGGAGAAACGGCCAGCATGAGCAGTCCAACAGAGATCAACGAGGCAGTTCGGCTCACGGAGCTGTACCAACTCGCTATTCTGGACACAGAAAAAGAAGAGTATTTCGAAGCTTTGGTTGAACTCGGGATTTCCGCATTCAACTGCGCCTTTTGTTTTATTGCTTTCATTGATTCGGATCGGCAATGGTTCAAAGCCAAACGTGGTTTTGAAGTCAAAGAAACACCCCGCCATTTGTCGATTTGCACGCACACGATCAAATCGGGCGAGCCCCACGTCATCAACAATTGTCTTGAACACCCAGTTTTTAAATCAAATCCCTTGGTCTTGGGCAGCCCTTGGATCAGGGCTTATTTGGGCATTCCAATCCAAACCCCCAGCGGCAGCAAGGTGGGTACATTTTGTGTATTGGATGACAAGCCCCGGCAATGGAGCAAAGCCGAAATCAACATCACCAGCGCCTTGGCTAGGCTGGTAGAACACAGCCTGACTGAACGTTCAAGCCGCACCACCAGCACCCAGGCCAGTGCCCACGCCAGTCCGCCAGAGCAGCTTGGCGTTGCATTGGGCAGCTGGAAAACCGCGGACGCCAAGGGCTATATCGAGATATCTCCTTCTTTGGAGCAGTGGCTTTGCTTGAACAAAACACGCTTGGTGGATGCGGAGTGGTTCAATCGGTTGCCAGTCAAAGACGATCGCGAACTGGTGCACACCGCCAGACTCAAAAGAAATGGGGTGCCGTTTTTTTACCAAGTCCGCCTGCCCAATGGAGACACGGTTCGCTTTGAAGAACAGGTATATGACAATGGGGATCCAGACGATCAGCGGTTGTTTGGACTGGTCAAGAAGATCTCCGAGCCTCCGAGCAGCCACCTCACCGAATTGCCAGGCGTTGAAGCGCTGCTGACCAACCCGCGATCCGATCCTGCAAGCGATCTGAAACGTTTCCCCAAGTCGTTTGTTTCTGAAACCGTGAAGGGCCGTTTGCTGATCGACAACCAAGGCGCGGTTCTGGGAACCGCGTTCGACACCGACAGCGAATTTACTTCGGTCAAACACAAATGCAGCATGCAAGACCTGGTCAACGAGGAAGATTGGCCTGTGCTGCAAGAGGCGATTCGATTGAGCATCAAAGACGCACGTGAACAGGCGATCTGGGTGAGGCTGCGACTGCCAGAGCAACACAACACGGTGTTGCGCATGCATGTGAACGCCAAACGCGGCTTCCATGCGTTTAAACGCCCACAAGTGGTGGCCAGTTTTGTCACCATGGTCAACAAACACAGCACCTTGCAAAAATCGATCTTTCACGAGACGCTGCTTAACCTGACCGGAAATCTCGCCAAAGTGGGCGGATGGTACTACCACCTCGAGAGCGGCACTCTCAAAGTGACGGACACTTTGCGCGACGTGATGGGCGCCCACCGAGAATCGTTGAGCTCGATTTTCCACCTCAGCGCCATGCTCTCAAAGATGTCCGGGCGAAACATCGCCGTGCTCTTCATCGAATGCATCAACAACCGAAAACCAGCGAGCCTGGAATTTGCATACGCGGCAGAGGGCGAAGAGGCACGCTGGTATCGGATGATGATTCGCCCATCGATTGGCGACGAAGGTTTGCCCATGGGTTTGTATGGCGCACTCACCGACATTTCTGACACCCGCAAAACCGAGCAAGCGCTTGAGAAAAACCTGCTCACTTACAACCTGATTGTTGATAACCTCACCGATGGCTTGATTGAGATTGATGCCAACCTCCAAGTGAGCTTCGTCAACCGCAATGCAAAAACGCTCCTGCAAAAAGACCGGGAACTGTTTGTGCATGCCACCCCGCTGGACGACCTGATCCCAGACCTTGACCGCGTGCAATTTGCAACATTGCTTGAATCCGTCAATGCGGTTGGTTTTTCAAGGTCGGTCGATCAGTATTTGTCGGTGCTGAAGCGATGGATCAGCTTGCGGGTGTTCCGCTCCGGCACCGGCTACACCATCTTGATCAAAGACATCACCAAACGCAAAAACCAAAGCAGTGACCTGTACATGCTCAACTCCGCGATTGAGCAAATTCGTGAAGTGATTTTGGTGACCAACGACATTCGCAAAAACAAGGACCCATTTGGAATCCTGTATGTCAACTCTGCGTTTGAAACCCTCGTGGGCCAAGGTCGTGACAAATGGGTGGGGCGAAACCCTTACCACTTGATTCAAGGACGCATACCCACCCGCGATTACCGAAAACTGCTTGTTGCATTTTTAAGCCGGCAAAAGGTCCTGGTCAAAACGGTGTACGAGCAGACCGGTGGCAACAAGTTGCCCTGCGACATCTTGATCTCCCCATTTTTGGACACCGCGCGAAATGCGCCCTGCTTCTTGATTGTGTTTCGCGTGTTTGAGTAAAGCGCGTGGTTTGCTCAGGCAAAACTTGCTGGATCAATCACTTTCACCACCGCATGTTTGCGGGGCAGAAAGATCATCGCATGGATGGTCTTCACCAGATTGGCCATGGTTTCGGCTGTGTCTTTCCGCAAAAACCTGGCGCGCTGCAAGGCGTCTGGCCTGTGCTGAAACAAGCGCTCGGCTTGTTCCAGGCTCTCCAGATTGCACGACATGTATGACACGGGCACCCGATGAACATGTGCGCCATAGAACTTCAAAATGTCTCCGATGTCGTCGTGGGCGTTGTCTGGAAAATGCAGATCTGACAGCACCGCAGCAGGATACTCGCGACGCCCTTGCTCCGCTTCTTCAAAAGCACCACAGATTTCACCAAACCGCTCAAAAACGGTCAGCGAAATCTGAAAATGGGTGACTTTGGCGATTTCCTCGATGGCCTCTTCCACCACCAAACGGTAAAAGGGCGAATCCTCAGCAACCCACACATCCAGAGGTTTTGAAGTTGAGTTACTCACGGTTCACCTGGCCTGCTGGCATTGAATAGCAATGACAAAAGGGTAGTGGAATCGGGCCGGGCTACGCTCAACACAAAGAGATCCCCCCCTATTTGAGGGACAAACGGATTGGTGCCCCAACGCTTCAAATGAGGCCATCCTCCAAATGAAGGGGCACCGCCAGCGGGGTGAGCCCTTAACATTTGTTCACGCGATCGGTAACACCGATTCTATTTTGATGATGGCAATAACAAAGACTGGAGGGTTGCCACAATGAGCCCCAACGCCGTACTGTTGATTGAAGACCACCCCTTGGTGTCGATGATGCTGGCCGATATGCTCACCGAGCATGCACCAGACCTCAACGTGGTGAAAGTGCCGAGCATCCAGGCCAGTGAAGCCCATGTGCACGAAAATCCACGCTTGGTGATTTTTGATCTCAACCTGCCAGATTGTGAAGGATCGGTCTCTGCGCAACGGGTGCGCTCTTTGTATCCATTCTCCCAGTTGCTCGCCTTCACAGGCACCACTCACGACAACATCCTTCAAGAACTGGCCGACATGGGCATCCCGTACGTGCGCAAATCCGCCGATTACCATGAATTGCTGGACGCCGTCATGAAAGGCTTGAACGCGGTTGGCGTGAGTTGCAACGATGCACTGCAATCTGACAAACTCAAGTCCAAAAATGAATTTCAATCCAATATCATCGCACCAGGGTCCAAAAAACCGTTGACTTGGCGCCAAGTGGAGATCATGCGCAGAATCGCAGTGGGCATGACCGCCAAAGAAGCTGCGCGAGACATGAACCTAAGCCCAGAAACGGTTCGAGCCCACATGCGTGAAGTACTGGTTCGGCTTGGTGCGCAAAACCGAGCGCATGCGGTGTCCATTTTCACCAAGGCAGAACGCCAATCGCGTTTGCTTGAAGAAGCACACAGCGGGTGAACACCATGCCGCGATTGGCGCGCGCCAGATAACTCGAACAACAAGGCTGGCCCATGAAGCTCACCTTTTTAATTCGCATATTTGCATTGCTGATTGTCGTCTTCTCGGCATTCAGCATCGGTGTGAAGAGTGTGTCGATACACCAGCAAACGGTGCAAGGTGAGCATTACCAAGCCTGGGCTTCCGACGAGGCCATCCTCACCCAAACCTTGGCGGAGTTTGAGGCCATGCGCAAGCTGGTCTTGCTGTACGCCGCAAGCCGAAATCCTGAATACATCAATCACTACCTCGACATTGTGGGCCTGCACAATGGTAGCCGAATCTACACCGAACCCGTGGGCAGCGACTATTGGGTTGATGTGATCACTGGCCAACGCAAAACCAGCCTGGTCACCTGGGGCATCGGCCAAAACCTCAGCGAACGGCTTTACTCCTTGCGGTTCACCAAAGAAAACGAACCAACCATTGAGCGAATTCTTGATCTTCGCCACCAGCTTGAAAAAAATGAATTGAATGCATTTGCAAGTGGCATCACGCGCTATGTGGAAAAAAAAGACGACAACTACCTTTCACCCCCAGAGGTGAAAGAAACCTTTGGCGTGTTGTTTGACAAAGACCACATTGAATTGACGAACGCTTTGTCGTTTGAACTCTCAAGCTTCATTGCGCGAGAAAAAGACCGCTACCTGGCCTTGATTGACACATCGCGCGATGAGCTCAAACTGAGTGTGTATTTGGATGTGCTCTTCACCTTGCTCTTTTTGCTTGGGCTTTTTATTGGCTTGGTGTCCATCAAGAAAAAGGTGATTGACCCCATCAACTCGCTCTACAACGCCAGCGAAGAGATCATGAAGGGGGACTACACGGTGCGCGTCAACAACCGCACTGGCTCGCATGAGATCAATTTGTTGATTCGCGCCTTCAACCGCATGATCCGCTCTTTTCAGCGTGATTTGGAAAAAAGCGAACGGGTAAAACAAGCGCTTGAAGAAGTGAACCTGGCCAATGTTGAAAAAGAGCGCGCCAAAAACGAGTCTCGGATCAAAAGCTCTTTCTTGGCCAACATGAGCCATGAAATCCGCACACCGATGAACGCGATTCTGGGCATGACAGCGCTCACCCTCAAAACAGAGCTCAACGAAAAACAACGGGATTACCTCACAAAAATCCAACTCTCTGGAGACAATCTGCTGCACCTGCTCAACAGCATTCTGGACTTGTCAAAAATTGAATCCGACATGTTCAAACTCGAGCAACAACCATTCCGAATGGACGAGGTGCTCGAAGAAGTGTTTGGCACCCTGGGCAACTCGGCATTGGACAAAAACATTCGCCTGCTTTACACCTTGCAGGGCAAGGGCATGCAATCCACATTGAATCGGCTGGTGGGCGACTCGCTGCGGGTGGGTCAAATTCTTAAAAACCTGGTTGGCAATGCGATCAAATTCACCAGCGAAGGGCACATCAACGTCACGGTCAAAGTTCTAAAACAACTTGAAGACCATGTGACCCTGCAATTCAGCGTGAGCGACACTGGCATTGGCATGAGCAAAGACCAGTTGCAAAGGGTGTTCGACAAATTCACGCAAGCCGACAGCAGCACCACACGCATGTTCGGCGGCAGCGGCTTGGGCCTGAGCATTGCCAAAGAACTGGTTCATTTGATGGAGGGCGACATTCACGCGCATTCCACACCCGGGCGCGGCTCGGTGTTTTACTTCACCCTGAATTTGAAAACACAAGAAGCCGAAGCACCCGCGCGCAATCCGAGCTTTGTACATGGGCCAGACATCAAGCGCGCGTTCATTTGCTCGATGGACCAAAAGTTGCACCGCTCACTGTCCAGTATTCTGGACCAGTACTATGTTCCACTCGCGGCGTTGTCTCCCGATGAGTTGCTCAGCGAGCACGTGCCGTTTGAATCGCGCGATGTGGTGTTCATAGACAGTGACATTGCCATTGCGTCGCCCTCCTTGCTGGCCTTGCTCAAAACAGGCAAATCCAGCCACACCGACAGCATGGTCTGGATCTCCAACAGAAACGCCAGTGAGCTGCAACGGCTGCATGGCGCCGACCCCAACAACAGGGTACTGACCACGCCCATCCTGCCTGGTCACCTGATGAAACTCGGTGGTCGCCAAGCCGAAAGACTTGCCCGCCAACACAGTGTCGGTGGTCATGAGGTGCAAGCCACCACAGAGACTTTGGCCAACGCCCGCAGTGCCAATCTTTTGATTGTTGAAGACCATCCATTGAACATGGAGCTTTTGCTGGACTTCCTGAGCCCAAAGAATTATCAGATCCGATGCGCCAAGGATGGCCGTGAAGCCATACAGATTCTCAAAGGATGCGACGAGCCATTCGACATGATTATTTCGGACCTGGAAATGCCCTTTGTGGATGGCTACCAGTTGGCCAGTTGGATACGAGAAAACGCAGTGCACTGCGTCACACCCATCATGGCGCTGACAGCGCACGCCTTTGAACAAACACGGGTGCGCTGTGAAGAACATGGAATCAACGAAGTACTCACCAAGCCATTCCATGAGCAAAATCTTTTTGAAGCGATTCAGCGGTGCTTGCGCAACACAGAGGGCGTTTTAACCGGATTTGAAAACAAAGTGGTGGATGTGCCCGATGTGATGGTTGCCGAGCCAAGCGTAACAAGGCATTCCAGCATTTTTAAAACAGACAGTTTTGAGCCGGAGCGCATGGCCAAATACCTCAGCAAGTTTTTGCAGACCAGCGAAAACTTGATAGAACGCCTTGAACATTGCACCCAAGCCGGGGATCAGAACGGTTTCAAGCGCGAAATCCATTCCTTGGCGGGTGTGCTGGGGATGTTGGGCAGCGAGAGCATCAAACAACAATTTTCCAAGATGGACAAAGCGTTGGAAAACCCGGACATGCAGACCACCGTGTTGGAGGAGATCAAAGGCGTGTGGCCCTCGGTGGTCAATGAGGCAGAAAAAATCCTTGTTTTATTCAATCGCTTTGGCAGCCACTGAGCCAAAAGCGATTGTTTTACTGCACGGCATGAATTAGTATCAATTAACAAAATTTAATACAATAAAGAAAACAACAAAAGTAGATTCAAGGGCTTGATGTGAAAAAAATAATTCGGTTTGGCCAACTCGGCGCACTCATGCTGCTGGGGTGGCTCTCGCCAGGGTTGGCCGTTGCAGACGTGGTGCTGGTGGGTTCAAACGGCTTGCCATTTG
>DASUDK010000153.1:0-5425 GCA_036275655.1 Limnobacter sp.
GATCGGTGGGGTGCTGGTGAGCAAATACCAAAACAGCGAAACCGTTGGCAAAGACATCGGCTTGAGCCAATTGGGGGTAGGCAGCGTGTTTGTGACCACTGGTTTGGCCATGCTGACTTTTGGGGCGTTTCGCCTGCTTGCAGAGGAAACGATGGCTGCCGCCAGGAATGCCACAGCGGGACTGCAACCGGCAAACATTCCCGTGGCACAGCCGGTTGCAGCGGCAGGCAATGACCTGCAAGTGCATGTTGTGCACCTGCCAGGCGGGGCAATGACGGCCGCGTCATTGGGCGTGCCGATTGATCAGGACGCGGGTGCCTCTAGGGAGGCGCCAGTGATTGTGATCAACCCAAAGTGAAGGGGACTCAAACCTCGAGCATCCCCCGCGCCTTTACCTCACTGCGGCGCAGCACGGGTGTCACGCAGGCGTCCACACCTTGGAATGTATTTTCCCAATGCTGCAAAGGCTGAGCGGCAATCAAGGCCGCCACATCCGTCAAGAGCTGTTTGGCTTGTGGCGTGCCGGGCATGGCACCTCGGCTCCAGTGAATGTCGGCCCACTCGGGCTTGCCCATGGCCTCGCAGGCCAACTTCCAAAACTTGTGCTCCAGCGCGCCCACGGCCAAATGGCGGCCATCGGCGGTGGCGTACACGTTGTAGCAAGCCAAGCCGCCGCTGAGCAAATCGTCTTGATGGCGTGCGGGTTTGCCGGTGAGCATCTTCCACATCTGTTCCATGCTCTCGGGCATGATGTTTTGCTTCCACAGGTTGTGGGTCATGGACACATCCACAAAGCTGCCTTGCCCAGTGCGCTGCGCTTTGAGCAACGCCGCCAAAATACCCTGCACCGCATACGCAGTGCCGCCAAACAAATCACCAAACTGCACGGCGGGCACTGGGATGTCTCCTTGGGCGGTTTGCAGCCCATCCAGCACACCACTCAAGGCCATGTAATTGATGTCATGCCCAGCCATGTTGGCCAAGGGCCCCTGCTGACCGTAACCCGTGATGCAACACATCACGAGCTTGGGGTTGAGTGCTTTCAGGGCGTCGTAACCGCAGCCCATGTCGGCCATCACACCTGGGCGAAAACCGTCAATCAACACATCGGCTTTTGCGGCATGGTCTTTTAAAGCAGCAATGCCCTCGGGCGTGCGAAAGTCGGCAGTCACAATGCGCTTGTTGCTGTTGAGGGCTTGATACAGCATGGGCATGCTTTTGGCGTCATCCCCATGGGGCGGCTCGAGTTTCACCACGCTTGCGCCCATCTGCTGCAAAACCAATGACGTGGCCGGCCCTGGCAAATTGCGTGACAAATCCAAAACCTGAATGCCTTCCAGCAGGCTTGCGTCTTGAATGGGTGCCAAAACATTCTCCATATTTCTATCAAACGATTGTTTGAATAATAACCCGTTTTGATTAAAAACGGATTGCTGTTACCAAATACGGAACTTTGTCGCGCGCGAAGTCGCTTAAAGAGACTTTGCAACGTCAACCAAGCGCCGTGGTTGGCACCTCATGGAGTTCACGGGACATGCAAGTCAACACCACCGCGCCCAACAACTGGAATGCGCTTGATCACCCCTCGACGGATCAAGACAGATCCTCTGCATTTTTCAAACGCATCGAGCACGAATTGGACAACATCGCAGGTCCTGAGCTTGAGCGCTTCATCACCCATGCAAGCAACTCGGCCACAACGAATCAAACCTCTGCGGTGAAAGAGTTTTTGCTTTCCAACGTGTCTTCCAAATTCAGATCAGACATGCTAAACACCTTGCGGCAACTGTATCGATTCAGCCCCGCCAATCCCACAAACGCTTTTGAAAGCTCCGCATGGGGACGGTTGGCCGATCGACTGCATTTGAACCGCCTGCCAGCAAGAGACGCTCACTTGGACGTGGACTTGTACAGCTTTTACAGCATCGCATGCCCCCAATTGTGCAAAATCGCACACATGGCCAATGCTGCCTGGCAGACTGGCACGCCAGTTTCTAACAACCAGCGTGCCGATATGCATACACAACTTAGCGATTTGGAATCGAGCTTGGACGTGTGCAGCCCCGGGGTGATACAACACATTGCCGACTGTTATGCGCGCATCAAGGAGACGCTCCTGCCCAAGGATTTGAGCACCTGGTACAACAGCACCAAACTGGAGATTGCCCGCAGTTACATCCAACACACCGTGCAGATGTTGTTTCACAAGGACAGTCTGATACAGCACAATGAAATCCACATGGTTGCGGCTTTTCAGAATGTATTGGCTTCAGATCACGGTTTGCCAAAATTGGATGACCGCTATGCTGCACAAAACTACGCCCACGACCATCCAGGGGCTTTGGATCACCTGGATCACATTTTGCGCCGCGTGTTGCGCCCGGGCCCGGTGTGCAGAACCATGGCAGAGCAAGTGCTCCGTGATCTACAAAATGCTTTGGATACAGAAGTGCATCTGGATGCACCCCCGCCCTTCTACAAACGCATTGAACAACAATTGGCAAAAATCCGCCCAAGCATTGGCGCGATTAATCCACACATGGTGTGCGACTGTGATGAGGAAGGTTTGCCAATCGGCCTAAGATCCAACGGCACCCTGCTCGCGATTGAACTGATGCACAGACTCGCTGACAGGCAGCACATTCCCCACAGGGCAGAACTGATACCCACCACTGGCCCCAACACACAAATACACCATGAACATGGTTTGGCGTGGACTGCCACACACTGGGGTGAGCACTGCGAATATGATTTGCTCACGATCGATGACTTACCCGATCCATCCATGCATTCACCGCATACAGGGTTTTTAAACCAATGGCCCATGCAAACCATGGCGTACGAGGCGCTGTGTAACCACCGCGCCGACACAACGCGCTACTTTCAAAAAGTACCTCACCAAGCCAAGTCAAAGCATCTGCAAGCCATCGCGTTGTATGCCGCTTGCAAGAACATGGGCACGGAACATCCCGTGCTCTTGCATTACGCGGACATGCTTGTGCGTGACATTGAGCAGCGAGATGTTGCTCGCTTTTTGCTCAGCAACGAGGCTGGGTTTTTGAATGATGCACAGCTGGATATTTTGTTGAGCACCTTCCCCCCCGCCCAATGCAGGCTTGGAACACAAGGGCATGGGAGGAGCTTGCAAACAGCGGCGTTGAAATTGGATCATCGACCCGAGATTGATCTGCCAAAGGCAACACCGCGTTTGTTCGAAAAAATTCTTTCGATGGCGGCACAGGATGACACGCTGCTTGCCCGGCGTTATTGCATTGCCTGGGCCAAAGACCCCGATGCAAGCTACCTCGACATTGGACGCAAAATATTCCCAGATGAGCCCTGCCTTCAGGCCGATCGACTGATCATGCCACTGCTGGAAACGGCGCCCTCTCGTTCACTGACTGCAATCGCACGGCTGGTGTCCGAGATTAAAGACCCCAACCAAGTGCACGGCAAGCGTTATCCGCTGTTACCGGGCTTGATATTCGCAAACATTCCCGATGCGCAGTGCGCCCACCTGTTGCAAACCCTGCTCGACAAAGGGGCTGACTGGCGGGGTGAGGTGTTTTCGCCCGAGGACCCTTTGAGGTCTCCTACCGCCATGGCTTTTTGTGCGGGCAAAATCAATTCATTGCTCACCCTGCTGCGGCACCCTAACACGCACATTGCCTCGAATGACCATCCAGTGGTGTGGCAATTGTTTTGCGAGATGCTGCTCCGCTGCGACTCGTACACAGACCAATGCCGAGTGGTTGAGGCACTGCTGCAAAAAGGGGTGGCCCTTAACCTGCCTGAGCAGCACAGCTCCGCCTTGCTGGAGGTATGTACACGCAGCAGCCATGCACTGAACCGCTTTCTGATTGGGCGTGGCTGTGACCACACAGCAAAGGATGAGCAGGGCCGCAATGCCTTGATGCTTGGCATAGAACACGCGTTGCCGGAGTACAAATTGATTGAACTGCTCAGCCTGGACATTCCGATTGTGGCAACTCATGATGGACAAAACCCGATCGACCAGGCACTGCACCTGAATTATGTGGAGTTGGCGACCCGGATGTACAGAAAAACAGGTGGCCTGAACACGCTGAATGAAACGGGTTACACCCCCTTGCATGAGGCCGTGCGGGAGGCATGCCAGGCCAGCGATGGCATGGCGTTTGGACGCCGCAAAATAAAGGCCCTGGTTGCGGCGGGCGCCAATGTGAATGCCAAAAGCAGCAAAGCACACATTGGCAAAACTGCCCTGCACATGGCCTACCGCGCAGGCGCTGTGGACTTGGTGACTTTGTTGCTGCGTTTGGGCGCAAACCCTTACCAGCTCGACAACCATTTGAGGTCACCGAGCTCGCTGCTACGGGCGAAAAAAAACCCTCCTGCGTAGGAGGGTTTTTCAAGGTTACAGCGCTGGCTGCTGAATTACGCAACCACGCGCAGCTTTTCTACAGGTGCCAGGTTGCCCTCGCTGGGCACGTTTGGCACGTTGGCGCATTCAAAGCCAGGGGCATAGGTCACTGAGCCATCTCCAAAGAACTGTTGAGGCGTGAACTCATCGACCATGATGGCCTCCAAGCTCAAGCGGTTGGCACGGTCCAGCAGCTTTTTGTCGGCTGCGGTGATGATGCCTTTGGCCAGCGCGGCCTGCGCCATGTCTTGCACGCTGCCTTTCTCGATCAATTTGGCGCGGCGAGCCTGCATGATCTTGGTCTGCACCACTTCCGCTTCCTGCACGGCCATGAAGGCGGCCATGAGGCGTTTCACACCATGGGTTGCGGCCAGGGCCTCGTCGCTGTCCAGCTCGGCCAAATTGATTTTTGGCAAAGGCAAATCGCCCAAAATGCGGGCCGACTGGGCATCGGTTTTGGTGATGGACTTGGCCACCACTGGCACCAGGCGATCGCGGCGAGCACCTGTCAATGGGCTCATGCGCAAGCCAAAGTAACCCACAGTGCGCATCCACTTGCCCAGCAGGTTGTTGCCAAAGTTGGCGTAAATGGACTCGAATGCACGTTGCACTTTCTCCAGCGAATACTCCAAAGCGTACTGCACGATGGGCAGGTCCTCTTTGATCTCGCCTTCTGCCACGTAACGGCGCACAGTGGAGATGGCCAGCAACTGCCAAGCCAGCGCATCGGCAAAGTGGCCGGTGAGCTGTTGGCGGGCTTTGAGCTTGCCACCCACATTGATGAGTGCCATGTCGGTGAGGTAGGCATAGCGGGTGGAGGCCCATGCCAGCTTTTTGAGGTAAGGCGTTACGCCATCGATGCTGGGCACGCTGGCCATGGCACCGCGCGTGGCGGTCATGCCGATGAGGCGCAAGGTGTTGCTCACCATGTGACCAATCCAACCCTTGAGCGCACCGCTGAAAGTGGCCAGGTCGTTGGCTTCCAACGCGTTGGCAATTTTGAATGCATAGGGGTGGCAACGC
>DASUDK010000154.1:0-2242 GCA_036275655.1 Limnobacter sp.
TTGTACAATGCAAGCTTCAATTCATGTGTTTTGCCGGGTTGGTTCATCAATGTCGTCGTTTTGGAAATTTCCCCGCAGCAATGCCCGGTTGGACAAGCAATGGCAACGCCGCAGCCAAGGCAACCCGCCATTTGTGCTGGAGGAGGTTAACCGACGCATGGTGGCCCGGGCGCAAATCATGCGCCCCATCGAGGGAGGGGTGGTGCACCAGGGGTGGTTACACCCTCACACGCTCAATCCGCTGCGCGGGCTTTTTGCGGGGCGCACCATGGCGGTGTTTGCACCGCAGGCCATGCCGCTGCCTCCCTTGGCCGAAGATCCAGCGGCCAAACATTTTTTAAGCAAATTGTTGCCTTTGGGCAAAGCTGGGCGGCGGGCCCCTGTGGAATATGCACACCTGTTGATCACCGGGCAGCCTTTGCCGCTGCCCGATCAGTCCATGGGCATGGTGTGGTCTCCACTGTGGTTGCACGCGGTGGAAGACCCCGCCGCCATGCTGGCGGATTGGTTGCGGGTGCTCAAACCCGACGGCGCGGTGTTTTTTTGTTGCTTCGGGCCGGACACCGCCCAGGAATTGCGCCCTTTCGCGCAGGCCTTGGGTGTGAACATGCCTGATTTTGCCGACATGCATGATTTGGGCGACCTCATGAGCAAGTCAGGGTTTTCCGACCCTGTGATGGAAATGGAAAAGCTCACACTCACGTACACAAGCCCTCAAGCGTTGTTGAGCGAGTGGCGGGCGCTGGTTGGCAACAGCCTGATGCCGTCCGCAGCCGGGTTGGTTGGCAGGGCGCGCCATACGCAAGCCTTGGCCAAATTGGAAGGCCTGAGACAAAATGCCACAGGCCGCATCCCACTCACCTTGGAGCTGGTGTACGGGCATGCATGGAAAGTCCAGAGAACTCCAAAATCCGGTGTTGCCACAGTCAAAGTGGCAGACATCGGTGGCAGGGGTGGATCCAAAAGTGTTTGAAACGCGCGGTTTTTCAAATGTAGGCGATTGTACTAACTCTTTTTCTGGCAAAACGCGCCCAGATTGCCGCTCTCTTGTTGCCTGGCAGTTTTTCTTAAGCCTATAATTCGAAGGTTTCGATGCACTCTTCTGGGGTGCGTCGAGTCTGAATGACTGCTCTACAAGAGGTAGATGGGCATGATTCCAGAAGGTTCAAGTCTTCGGTTGTACAACGATTCGAATCAAACCTCTACCGGTTTGTCGCAACGCTGGGTATTCAAGCGCAACTGTGCGCTCACGCCCCGGCAGTTGCTGAACTGGTACTTAAGCCTGTGCGGGCTAACCATGGTGATTGCCACGGGGTTTGCATGGATGGGGTTCTGGATAGTGTTGCCCTTTGCTGGCCTGGAGTTGTTGTTGGTGGGCATTGCATTTGTAATTTACGCGCGCCATGCCGCAGATTACGAAGCCATCGAGCTAAGCCCCGGTCAATTGCGGCTGGTGTGGGCGGATGGCAGCCGGCTCACCGAGATTGAGTGGTCCCCCCAATGGGCAAAACTCAGTTACAACGGGCGTTACAAGGCACCATTGGTGATCAGTCACAGGGGACAACAAGTAAAAATGGGCAAGTTCATTGCCGAAAAAGACAAGTCAGCACTGCACCTGCAACTCAGGTCGGCGTTGGCCAGGGCGGCCTACCCGGTCTAGGGTGCGCCGCTTCCACCAGTTTGATTTTTTTTGAGATTGAGGATCGCCATGTTGAAGTCGTCCTTGGGGTTTCGTAAAGCAGTTGCGGGTGCCGCTGCTGTTGCGATGACAACCTTCGGAGGTGCAGCGTTTGCCGAGAATGTGTCTGGGCAGCCCCTGCAGTACAACCTCGCTGAGCCGGTCACCGAAATCGCGCGTCAAATCTATGATTTGCACACGCTGATGTTGGTGATCTGTCTGGCCATTTTTGTGGCCGTGTTTGGCGTGATGTTCTACTCCATCTACGCACACCGCAAATCCAAGGGCGCCAAATCCGCCTCTTTCCACGAGAGCGTCAAAGTTGAAATCGCCTGGACCGTGGTCCCATTCCTCATTGTGATCGGCATGGCGCTGCCAGCCACCAAAACCGTGGTGGCCATGAAAGACACCACCAACGCCGACCTCACCATCAAAGCCACCGGTTACCAGTGGAAGTGGGGTTACGAGTACTTGGCTGGCGAGGGCGAGGGCATTGCCTTCCTGTCCACGCTGTCCACCCCCCGCGATCAAATTGAAGATCACAAAGGCCAAGCAGTGGCCCGT
>DASUDK010000155.1:0-30069 GCA_036275655.1 Limnobacter sp.
ACTGCGTCAGAGTGTTGACAAACAAATTAAAATGCTACATAATCTTGGTCTCTGCTTACGGGGGTATAGCTCAGCTGGGAGAGCGCTTGCATGGCATGCAAGAGGTCAGCGGTTCGATCCCGCTTACCTCCACCAAAGCAACAGTTTGCCAAGCAAACAAAAAGTTTTAGGTCCCCATCGTCTAGAGGCCTAGGACACCGCCCTTTCACGGCGGTAACAGGGGTTCGAATCCCCTTGGGGATGCCAAATAAAAAGCCCGAAGGTTAATCGCCTTCGGGCTTTTGGCTTTCTACGGGGGTTAATCCTTGTCAGCCGCATCCGCGCGAACTTTCCATCATTCCACCGGTCAGGAATACGGTATCTTTCACTGTATTCAAATCTTGCCTTTGTTGGCGTCATGGAGCCTGTGTTTTGGGCAAAACAAAAGTCATTGCAGGTGCGTGTGTGGCTGTAGCCGTTGTTGCAGCTGTTTATGCGTACCAAACATTCAACACCACTTCATCTGCCAAGACCGAACAATCGAGCAAACACAAACTGGCGGCTCCCAAGGTGTTGGTGGCTCAGGTGCAATCGGATTTGAATGCACGCCAATTTGAAACCACCTCCACCGCCTGGGCGGACAAGTCTGCTGAAATTTACCCCAATGTGGAAGAAGAGGTTGTGTCCGTCCATTTCAAGGCGCAACAAAAGGTCAAGCGTGGCCAGATTTTGGTGCAACAAGATGATCGGGAGGAGCAACTGGCGCTTCGACTTGCGCAGGTGCGGTTAAAAAATGCGCAGAGTCTTCTTGAGCGCTACAAGCAGGCAGTGAGCAAGGGTGCAGTGCCGCAGTCCCAGGTGGATACAGCACAAGCCGACTATGATGCGGCGTTGGTGGCTGTTGAGCAAGCAAGGCTGGCGGTTGAGTACAGAAAGATACGCGCGCCTTTCGATGGTGTGGTGGGTATCCCGGACGTGGACCCAGGCCAACGCATTGGCCCCAGCTTTTTGGTGACAGGCCTGGATTCTCGAGAATGGATGGTTGTGGATTTTGAGGTACCAGAGTCTTTGGTTGGTGGTTTGAACACCATGGCCATGTCCAACATCGAAGTCCAGGTCAGTACACCGGCTTTGCCCGGCAAGGTGTTCAAGGGTGAGGTTGTTGCGCTCAATAGCCGGCTCAATCAAGACCGCAGAAGTTTGTTAATACGTGCAAACGTCCACAACAAGGACGATGCACTGCGTCCAGGAATGTCTTTCGCCGTGCGTGTTTCCATCGGGGGTCAAATGTTGGCGGCTGTGCCGGAAATCGCTTTGCAATGGGACCGCGCCGGCTCTTATGTGTGGCTGGTGCGGGAGGGCAAAGCGTACCGTGAAAATGTGCAGGTGATGGACCGACGCAACGGCCTGGTTTACCTGGATGGTGCATTGAAAGCAGGTGAAACTGTGGTGGTGGAGGGGGTGCTCCGTTTGTCGGAGGGGGCGCCGGTTCAAATTGTTGAGGATCCCTTGTGAACCAGTCGCACACTTCTGGTTTGATTGCATTGGGACTGAAGCGTCCCATTCTCGTGATTGTGATGAATTTGCTCATCATGCTTGCCGGCGTGGCGAGCATGTTGGGCGTTGAGGTGCGAGAGCTGCCAGACATCGATCGCCCGGTGGTGGTTGTTCGAGCGGTTTATCAGGGGGCATCGCCCACCACGATTGATACGGAAGTGACGTCCAAGCTGGAGGGGGCGGTAGCACGGGTCTCTGGGGTCAAACGGATTCAAAGTTCCAGCGAAGAGAACAATGCGCGTGTGCGTCTGGAGTTTTCTGCCGACACTGACATCAATGTGGCTGCCAACGATGTGCGTGAGGCAGTGAGCCGCATTCAACGAGAGCTTCCTGAAAATTTGGAACAGCTGCTTGTGATCAAAGCCGACGATGATGCAAGGCCAGTGGTTCAATTGGCGGCTTACAGCAACACCTTGCCCATGGAGGAGTTGGCGCTGCGTGTAGAAACGAACATTGCACCAACCTTTGTTTCGATTGATGGTGTGGCCGATGTGCCTTTGAATGGCAGTCAACCAAAAGTTTTGCGGGTGTTGCTGGACCCCTCAAAACTCGCGAGATTTAACCTGTCTGCCACCGATGTGCTAGACGCACTTCAAACACTCAACCTGGACATCCCTGCAGGAAGTTTTTTATCCAACGGGCAGGAGTTATTGGTTCGAGCAAATGCATCGACAGTCGATGTGGAGGCGATAAAAAGCATCCCCTTGGCAGCCCGTGTTCGCGTGGAGGACGTTGCCACAGTGTATTACGGTCCAATGTCTGCGGAATCTTACTCTTTGCTCAACGGCCGGTCTGTGGTGGCCATGGGTGTATTGCGGCAAGCCGGTGGAAACACCATTGCAATCGCTGAGGAGGTCAAAAAGCGCATGCTCCAGTTCAATGCGGAGTCTGACGATATTCAGTTGGTGCTGATTGCAGACGATTCAGTGTTCATTGAGGGGGCTTTGCAGGAAGTGGTTGCGTCGCTGATGGTGGCGGTCCTGGTGGTTTTGGTGGTCATCGCACTCTTTTTGGGGCAATGGCGCGCTGTGCTTATACCGGCAGTCACCATGCCCATCTCTTTGGTCGGCACTTTGGCTGCCATTTGGCTGGCGGGGTTTTCGATCAATATGCTGACCTTGCTTGCCCTGGTTCTTGCCACTGGGCTGATTGTGGATGATGCAATTGTGGTGCTTGAGAATATTCAGCGCAGGCGCATGTTGGGAGAGTCCATGACGGTGGCTGCTTTGCTTGGCACACATCAAGTATTTTTCGCGGTGATTGCCACCACGGCCTCGTTGGCTTCTGTGTTTTTGCCCATTGCGTTTTTACCCGGCGAAACTGGTCGTCTGTTCCGCGAGTTTGGCATGGTGTTGTCCATGTCTGTGGTGATTAGTACATTTGTGGCTTTGAGTATTTGCCCCATGATGGCGGCCAAGCTCCTGACCGACGATCAATTTGATGAGCGCAGCAAGCCCGTGTGGCTGAAGTGGCTTGAGCGACAGGGTGGGCTTGTTGCTGCCGCATACGCAAGGAGCTTGCATTATTTTCTATCGCGTCGACTTGTCTTTCTCATGGCATTCTTGCTCCTCGGGATTGCTGGGTTTGGCGCGTTTGGTTTGCTCAACCAGGAGTTGGTGCCGCAAGAGGATCGGGGCCGACTGGTGGTCTCTGTCACAGGTCCAGACGGCGCGTCTCTGGAGTACAGCGGTCGGCAGGGTCAGGTGATTGAAAAAGCTTTGCTGCCTTACCAGCAGCAGGGGCTCATCACTGATCTATTCACGATTGTTGGTCGATGGGACAAAAACCGGGTTTTTGTACAGGCCAATTTGGCGGACTGGGCAGACCGTGACATCACCCAGCAGAAACTGGCCAAGGAGGTGAGCAAAGCGATCTCCGACATGCCTGGTGGCCAAGTGCGGATTGTGCAGGAGAGCAGCTTGAACATCCGTGGTGGCGGTGCCGGTTTGCAGATTGCCTTGCTGGGCGATGATTACGAAGACCTTGCGAATTCAGCGGATGCGCTGGCAGACGCACTGACGCAGCAGGTTGATGTGATTCAGGATGTACGCGTGCAGTACGACACCTCCCAGCCCGAGGTCGCTTTTGAGGTGGATCGCCAAAAGGCCAACGATTTGAATGTGCCTGTTGAGCGGGTGATGCAAACCTTGCAGATCATGGCAGATGAGTATCGTTTGCTGGATTTGAGCGTTGGGGACCAGGCCGTGCCAGTGATGCTGGGTGCCTCGGAGGGCACGCTCCAGTCGCCTCGCGACTTGCTCAATGTTTTTACCACCAGCACCTCCGGTGTGCTTGTGCCGTTGGCGTCGCTTGTGACTGTGAGTGAGCGTGGCGTGGCAGCCGAATTGGATCGGCATGCGCAGCGCCGCGCAGTGGATTTGGATGTGGGCATTCCGCCTGGCACGGACCTTGGACGCACGATGGCGCAAATTCGGGCTGTTGCCGATGAGGTGCTGCCCAGCAACGCCACATTGATCTTTCTGGGCGAAGCAGCAACACTTGAAGACACCTCCAACGAGATGTTGATCACCTTTGCGCTCGCATTGATTGTGGTGTTTTTGGTGTTGGCTGCGCAGTTTGAAAGTGTGGGCAGCGCGCTGGTGGTGATGTTCACTGTGCCTTTTGGCTTGGCCGCCGCAGTGTTTGCACTGCTTGCCACAGGGCAGTCGATCAATCTGTTCAGTCAAATCGGATTGGTGTTGCTGATTGGTCTCATGACAAAAAACGCCATCCTGTTGGTCGAAATGATGGATCAATTGCGCGATGATGGGCGCGACATCGCCACCGCCATTGAGGAGGCGGCAAGGCTTCGTCTTCGTCCAATTGCCATGACAGTGCTGTCCACATTGCTCGGGGTGGTGCCTTTGGTATTAACAAGTGGCCCAGGGTCTGAATCCCGAGAGGCAATCGCTTGGGTGGTTCTCGGTGGTTTGGGTCTATCGAGCCTGTTCACCTTGTATTTGGCCCCGCTGGGTTATTCGTACATTGCACCCTTCATGAGGCCCAGGGCACATGCGGCAGAAGCTTTGGAGCAGGACATGGCCAAGCATGCGGCGCAGCAGAGCCGTCGGAGTGGTCCCAATGTTTAAGCGCTCGTTTTGTGGGATGGTGATTTTTTTGATGCTGGGTGCATGTGCCACCCCATCACCCCGAGCCCCCGATCTTGAAACACGTGCTCCAAGTCAATTTCAAGGTCATGCCGTGCTGGAGGCCCTGGGGAAGGGCAATGCTTCGTCAGCATGGTCCGATGTGCGCTGGTGGACCGGCTTTGCCGACCCCACACTCAATGCCTTGGTTGAGCGTGCGATTGCCAACAATTTTCAGATTGCTGCAGCAGCCGGGCGCGTTCAGGAGGCCAGGGCATTGCTGCGTTTGAGCCAGTCTCGCGATGATCTGCTGGTCGAGCTTGAATTGGTTGCCAGTGCACAAGACAGTGACCGAGGCCGTCAAGGCAATTCGACGGCTGGCATTTCAAACACTGGTCGCGAAGAACAAAGTTTGCTCGGCGGCATTGGATTTGCAATACCCCTAGATGTGGCAGGGCGATTGGACAGAGAAGCCGAGGCTGCTGCCGCCAATTTGCTGGCTTTGCAGGCCCAACTGCGTGGTCAGGTGATTGCCACCAGCACGGCGCTGACCCAAGAGTACCTTCGCCTGCGTGGCAATCAAAAGCAACTGCACATGTTGCGGGATTCCGTGAGGTTGCAGGAAGAAACGCTCAAAGTTGTACAGGCCAGATTTGAAGCAGGCCTTTCCCCAGAGCTGGATGTGCGACGGGCTGAGACCTCGGTTGAAAATTTGAGAGCTGGAATTCCAGTCCTTGAGAAGGCTTTGCAGGATGGTCGTTTTCGCTTGGCCACATTGACTGGTCGTTTTGCTGGCGATCTGGAACCTGAATTGATGACCCCAGCGCCATTGCCTAAATACGCTCTTGCAATTCCAACGCAATTGCCTTTGCAGGTTTTGCAGAATCGGCCCGATGTTCAAGAAGCGCAAGCCAGATTTGCCCAGGCGGCCGCAGAGCTGGGTGTTGCAGAGGCCAATTTTTATCCTTCGGTGGAATTAATGGCCACCCTGCAAGTTGGCAGCACGGCGAGCAATGGCAACCCTGCCGTTGGCATTTTAATTGGCGCGGTGTCCGCGATGATTAACCAGGTGGTCTGGGATGGTGGCGCGCGCCAAGCTCAATTGGAAGCTGCCAAAGCTCGAGCACAAATCGCCTTGGCCAATTATGAGCTAACGTTGAGACAGGCTGTTGAGTCGGTTGAGAATGCGTTGACAGCACTCAGCGCGTCCGCAAACCGCCAGGGGTCGCTTGAGCGGGCTGTTGCTTCGAGCAAGCGAAGTTTTGAGCAGGCCGATGCCCTGTATCAACTGGGTTTGGTGAGTTTTTTGGATGTGGTTGATGCACAGCGGGTGTTTGCAAATGCTGAGCAAACGTTGGCGACCGAGCAAACCAACTACGCCACGCAAGTGGCCGCGCTGTTTCAAACGCTGGGCGTGCAGAGCACCGACCAACAAGCCATGACAAAAGGTGACCCGCAAGTCACCCTTCAAAACTAAGACTCGTCATGCTTTGCTGATTAGAATCTTTCAGTGAAGCCAATCCCGAAGAAGTGGGTGTCCAACTGCACAGTGCCTTTGAAGTTGCCCCCGTTGACTTCAGCTGGCGTGATGCCTGTGTTGTTGCCCACCGGTGCAGGGTCGGTGTCCATGTACTGGTAAGCAAAATATAAACTGGAGTCTCGGCTTAGGTCCAATTGCGCGCCGGCGGCAAAGTAACGGCGGTCGCTGTCTGGAAGAATGGTGATGCGAGTGGCATCGTCGATCACACTGTTCTCCTCGCCATAACCTGCCTTGACTGTGAGTCGACGGTACAGTTTGTAGTTCATTCCGACACGGTACGATTCAGCAGCCACAAAGTTTTGTGGAATGTCTTCTAACACGCGGCCATTGCTTTCACGTTCAAATCGCAGGCGGGTGACCGAAAAATCCTGTCTCGTATAGGTGGCCATCAAATCCAGGCGAGGCGTGGCGTGGTGGAAGACGGTCAGCCTCAATTCATCTGGCAAGGTGATTTCTTGCTTAATCAGTTGCTCAGGTGCCAGGTCTTCTGCGGATTGCGCTGTGTCGATGCCTTGGAACTGCCCAAGGTTGGAGTTGGCGATCAAATTTTGCCGAAACTGTGCAAGGTTTGGATCATCCAGTTTGAATTTGCCACGGTTGCCTGTGAACTCGGTTTTGGGGCGATATGAAATGCCGATGCGTGTGGTGGTGGATGGCTCCCACAAAGCACCAAACTGCGCATTGAATGCCCACCCAAACATCCGCAGGCTGGCATTGGCTTCTTCCTGTGGTGTGCCGAGCAACGCATTGGCTGCAGCGGGCGTGATTAGGCAAGGGATGCCGTTGGAGCCACAATCGCGGTTCACAATCTCTGTGACCGCATCTTCGTAGTTCAATTTCAGCTTAATGGATTGAAAATAACGTTCATAAGATCCATTCATCCCCAGCGATAGCGTGGGTGTCATTTTGTAACCAAAACCAAGATTGAGTCGGGTCACCTTGAAGTCGATGTCTCTTCCCTGATTGCGCCCTGGGAAGTTTTCATCATAGTGCAAGACCAGCCCATGGGATGCAGAAGCACCAAATCCCATCACCAGTTTGTCGTTCACAGGAATGGCCACAAACAGATTGGGTGCCAGTGCTCCGGCGTCGTAGCCGTCTTTTCGACTAAACACGTCCCCCTGCGATCCCTGCGGCGCACCAGAGGGCGCTCCGTCGTTGTTTTGGCCCGATGTGTAATCTGTTCCGATGGTGATTACAGCGAGTCCTTGGGTGAGTTCTGCACGCTTGAAGCGGGTGAGGGCGGCCGGGTTGGCAAACAGCACCGATGCATCACCTGCCTCTGCAGCTTGGCCCGCCCCAGCGTTGCCCATGGCACTGATGCTCGTCGCGTCAAAGGCCGTGCCACCTGCATGTGCCACACCGAGCCCAGAGCCCATCAGCACGGCCGCTGCGCCAGCGATTCGAACAAAGGAACTGGGCCGTGATTCACCGGCAAATAAGACCATTGAATGTTGTCTCCACACTGTATTTTTGTATTGCGATCAGCGCGTTGTAGTCATTGTTTGTAGCGCCGCTAACCTAAGCAGGGCAAGTGTATCATCAAAAAAGGTGGATGTTACCTTTTGGTAATTTAAAATATTACTGACAAGGTATTTTTTAATCCTGAAGTCCCCTTTTCAGGTCAACCTGGCTGCGGTTTGCGAAGCTTGTCACCATGCGCAATGCTGAGGAAATGCATTCATCGGGAGAGGGGCAAATGAGCACATTTCAAGCAATCCATTTGAGGCGAACAATCATGGCCTTGGTCGTGTCAATGTTCATCCTGGGGGTTCATGACCAGGTGCTGGCAATGAAACTCAATCTATCTCACGCATTGAATAGCCAGGCAGTTGACCGAGCGCATTCCAATCAAGCCCAAGTCAGGGACGCTCAATCATTGCCCCCAAAAATGTTCATGACCTCTGGCGGTGTAGGGCTAAAGCTCACGCCTGACTTGGGGCTGATGTACATGCCAAGATTGAATCGCCCTGGATTTTCGCAATCCACGGAGGGCGTTTATTTGGTCAGTGAGCCGGGCAGGCCCGGACA
Organism: Limnobacter sp.; assembly: GCA_036275655.1. Lineage (GTDB taxonomy): Bacteria > Pseudomonadota > Gammaproteobacteria > Burkholderiales > Burkholderiaceae_B > Limnobacter. The sequence goes on from DASUDK010000155.1 coordinate 8,194, forward strand.
GACTGGCGTTCGATGGTTTTTTGGCATTCAGTCATCGCAATTGCAAGACAATCGCGGACCTGGTCGAAGCGCCAGCACCTTAAGCGCCGGTTTGCTGTTTAGTTTGTCTCGCTGAAGGATTGACCATGCCGGCCAGATCCATCCTTGAATGCCTCTGCGCCGCGGGCTGTTTCGCCTGAGGTGAGGGTGTTCAGGCCAAATTCAAACTCTTCTTCAATCGCCTTGCGTTCGGACAAACCCCACTGCGTCAGCACGCTTTGCCGATCGTTGCGCATGCAGGTTTGGGGCAAGACACACAATTGGGCCGCCAATTCGATGGCCGCAGGCACAGCGTCTTCACCATCGGCCAAGCGATTGGCAAGCCCCCATTGGTGGGCTTCAATGGCATCGACTGGGCGACCGGTGAGAATCATGTCCATGGCGCGACTTTGACCAATTAAGCGAGGCAGGCGAACCGTGCCTCCATCAATCAAGGGCACACCAAATCGCCTACAAAACACGCCAAACACGGCTGAACGGCTGGCCACACGCATGTCGCACCAAGCGGCCAACTCCAATCCCCCCGCTACGCAAAATCCATCGACGGCTGCAATCACCGGTTTGCTCAATTCCATCCGGCTGATGCCCATCGGGCCTGCGCCATGCCGCTCAAGCCGATTCACACGGCTGGGGTTGCCAGAGGCCACAGCTTTTAAATCTGCGCCTGCGCAGAAGTGCCCGCCCTCACCACTTAAAATGGCGACTTTTGCGGTGCTGCTTTGCTCAAATGCCAAAAAGGCTTTTTCTAGTAAATCCGCAGTGTAGCGGTCTACGCAGTTGCGCATCTCGGGGCGGTTGATCGATACATGCCAAATCTCCCCTTGCTGTAAAATCCGAGTAATCACTGGTTCAGTGTTTAGGTCTGTCATCATGCGCCCTGCGTTGGAGTTGGAATTGAAGACGATGTGTCGCGATGTGTTGAGCATACATCGAGTTCGCTCTGGCTGTTTGCCAGTGCGGTTCGTCAACACACGCACTGGCCTCTTTTTTGAGTGGAATCTCAGTCATCGGGCCAAAGTGGCAGAGCGAGCCCCTTTGCTGCTCGATGATGCCCATGCCTGGCAGCTCAAAATGGACCTTATAAAATCCGTCTGGCGTGCACCGCCCAGCCTGAAAGTGCCACCCTCATACTCCCCCATGGCCAGGGGGCTCACACTTCAGGACATTTGCCTCAAAGATTTGCAACGTGCATGGACGCAGGCCTTGATCGCCTTGCATGGCAAACCCGTGTTCAACATTTGTTTGCGGGTGTATCCAAGGGATGGCACTTTGCTGGATTTGCACCGGGTTGCAGCCCACCGTGTGGTGTTGGATGAGCGACTGAGAGAGCGGCCACGCATGGCGCCTTTGCTTGCCCAAGACCCAGGGATGTGGACGCATTTACCCAATTGGCAGTTGCTGAAGCGACGCATGTTGGCCCAAGGTCTCAGCCACATGGCCTGGCGTTGGTTGAACCATCAAAGCCCGGCGTATATTGCGCGCCTGGATTGGGGAGCCCTGTCCCACATCGCATGGGCCAATTTTCACGCCATGCTTAACCGGCCTTTGCCAGTTTCTTGGGTGGATGCCCAAACGGCCGCCCTCGGTGGCTTTGGTGGACTGTCCAGTTGGTTGCGCCGCAATCACGAAAATCTTGCAACGCCACAAGCCTGCAATATATTGCGTGCAGTTCGTCTGGCTTTGGTCAGGCGATCCAGCCTTGCCAAACGAACGCATCAAAAAGAGCTTGAATCGGAGGAGTTTCCATTGATCGCGGATTGGCTGCTCGGGAGCTCCAACCATTCTGACCCTCGCATTTCCCGGCACTGGACCTATGACACCTTGATGAGCAAGCAGTCCCACTGGCACTTGGTTGAGCGGGATTGGCAAAGCGGGCGTCCCGATGTTTTCTGGCCCCAGTTGCTGGGCATGGGAGACCTTGGTGATCTTGGCAGTTACATTGAGCTTTCTTCACTGCATGCGCTGCTGTCTGAGGCCAAACGCATGCACCATTGTGTCCCTTCATATATCGATCGTTGCATGGATGGCGATGTGTGCATGTTCCATTTACAGCTCAAAGGACCTGTGCCACAGCGGGCCACACTGGAAGTGCGGCGAAGCGGTTTGAAGGGGTGGGCGGTGAGTCAGCTCAAAGGGCCTTGCAATGCGCCCGTAACTCCCGCCATGGCTCACTTGGCTCAGGCTTTGGTGGCGCGTTTAGCTTGAGTGAATCTGTTTTAGAAAGCTCGCAATCTCAACCACCTCTTCGCCACACACCGAGTGGGCCATGGGGTAGGTGAGCCAGGTCACTTGCATGCCCTTGGCCTTCAACAGCTTCACGGCCTTTTCACCGCGTTCCTGCAGCACAATGTTGTCTTGGCTGCCATGGGCCGCGAGCACAGGAACACCCAGGTTAGCGGAATTAAACTCAACATCCAACGAAGAGTCGCAGGGCAGGTAAGTTGAAAGCGCGATCAGCCCCCCCAAGGTGTGCTTGCCACGCAAGCCGGCTTGGTAGGTGATTGCTCCACCTTGGGAAAACCCTGCCAGCACAATCCGCTTGGGTGCAAATCCAGCTGCAATTTGCTCCTCGATCAGGGCTTCAATCTTCGCCTGGCTCTCTCGGATGCCCGTTTCGTCTTCCTGGCGTTGCAGGTCCACATTGCGGATATCGTACCAGGCGCGCATCACATAACCACCGTTGATGCTCACGGGGATTTGAGGCGCGTGCGGAAACACAAACCGCGTGGCGGGCAGCCCCATCTGCTCCAATTCTTTGACGATGGGCACAAAATCATAGCCATCAGCACCCAAACCATGCAGCCAAATGACGCACACAGTCGGATTGGGGCCAGTTTCAACGGTCACGCTGTCCATGCGCTTGCTCATGCCTTGTTTCCTTCTGGGGCGTTTCGAATGGCAGACTTCGGGCGAAAGGCTTTGATGATTTCATCCCGTGTTTCAAGGTAAGGGCCGCCGATCAAATCGATGCAATATGGCACCGCTGCAAAAATACCTTTCACGATGGTGTTGCCATCGGCGTCTTTGAGGCCCTCCAGTGTTTCTGCAATGGCTTTTGGTTGCCCTGGCAGGTTGAGGATGAGGCTTTCGTTGCGGATCACAGCCACCTGGCGAGATAAAATGGCCGTGGGTACAAAATGCAGGCTGATTTGTCGCATTTGCTCGCCAAATCCAGGCATTTCTTTGTGCGCCACTGCGAGGGTGGCCTCGGGAGTAACGTCACGCTTGGCGGGCCCAGTGCCCCCTGTGGTGCAAATCAGGTCACAGCGGTCCACGTCGGCCAGTCGCACCAAAGCTTGCTCAATGTCGTGTTGTTCATCGGGAATCAACACGTCAACAAACTCGATCGGGTTGTGTAAGGCTTTGCTCAACCATTCTTTTAGGCTTGGAATGCCTTGGTCTTTGTACACGCCTTGAGAGGCTCGGTCGCTCACCGACACCAAACCAATTTTGATCGGGTCAAAACTCATGCAGAATTCTCCTGCGCGTGCTCTTCAATAAGGCGGTATATGATCTGAAACAACTGCCTGTAATTGCGCGGCGGCTTATTGGCAGCGCGTTCTTGAGCGGCTTGCCGAATCATGGGATTGAGGTTTTCTTGGGCCGCAGCGGGATAAGCCTTGATCAGCTCGACCAGCAAGGCGGGATTTTCGATTAAACGCTCGCGCCATTCTTCAGCTGCATGCAAATGCAGTGTTTTTAGCTTTTGCTCAATGCTTTCCCCGTTTACCCAAGCCTGGATTTCCTCATGCTCTTCCTGCCGCATCAGTTTGCCGATGAACTGAAGCTGGCGTTTTTTGGCGCCAAAGCTCCTGCATTTGTGAAATTCGGCAATGGCCTCCAGCATGCGTTCGCCCACCGGCGCACGCTTTACCTTTTCAAATGGCAGGTCGCAAAGGGTTTTGCCAAGGTCTTGAAGCGCGAGCATGTCTCGCTTGACAGCGGACTTGCTGGGGCGATCATCTTCATCAAAGTCGCCGTTGTGATCGTTTTCTGTGTTCATGGCCTGTATATTAGCCATTTTTGGCAGTGATTTCCGCAGGGCAATATGGGCTTTAGCTTTAAATCCGAGACATTTCAAGAATTGACCGAATATGCACTGAAAAAGGCCAAGGCCTTGGGCGCAAGCGATTGCGCAGTCGACATCAGCGAGGCGGTGGGACAGTCGGTCAGTGTACGCATGGGCGAAATAGAGACCATCGAGCAAACCCGGGACAAAAGCTTCGGTGTGAGCGTGTTTGTGGGTCAGAAGCGTGGCAATGCTTCTTCATCTGATTTCTCGCTTTCTGCCATTGACGCGAGTATTCAGGCGGCTTTGGACATTGCCAAATACACCGCAGCCGACAAATTTGCCGGTTTGCCCGAGTCTGCCGAATTGTCCAAGCGGCACCGAGATCTGGATTTGTACCACCCTTGGTCCATCTCCACGGCCAAAGCGGTTGAAAAGGCGCTCGCCATGGAGCAAGCGGCGTTTGACGTGAGTAAAAAAATTCGAAACTCGGATGGTGCCAATGTCTCCACGGAGAGTGGCCATTTTTTTGCTGCAAACAGCCGAGGGTTTCGAGGTGGTTATCCCTATTCACGTCACTCCCTGTCGGTGTCGCCGATTGCACAGGCTGGTAAGGGCAAAGACAGTCCTATGCAACGCGATTATTGGTATTCGTCCGAAAGGAATGCAAAAAATCTCGACAAACCAGCACGGATTGGCAAATACGCTGCAGAGCGTGCGCTGGCCCGTTTGGGCTCCAAGCCCATCAGCACCCGCAAATGTCCCGTGGTGTTTGAAGCGCCAGTGGCTGCAGGCTTGATTGGTCACTATGTGGGCGCCGTGTCTGGCTCTTCGCTATACCGCAAAACCTCGTTTTTGCTGGACTCAATGGGTAAACCCGTCTGGGCACCACACATCACCATCAAAGAGGACCCGTTCATCGAAGGCGCTCACGGCAGCTCCCCCTTTGACGAAGAGGGCGTGAAGGTCAAGCCGCGCACCGTGGTTAAAAAAGGAATCTGCAATGGCTACTTTTTGTCCACTTACTCGGCCCGCAAGCTGGGCATGCAATCCACAGGCAATGCTGGGGGTACACACAACCTCTTGCTGAGCTCCACGCGCACTGTGGCTGGTGGCTTGGATGGTTTGCTTCAAACCATGGGCACAGGCCTATTGGTCACTGAGCTGATGGGCCAGGGCGTTAATGGCGTAACCGGTGACTATTCGCGTGGTGCTTTTGGTTATTGGGTTGAAAATGGTGTGATTGTTCATGCGGTTGAAGAAATAACAATTGCCGGCAACCTCAAGGACATGCTGGCCAATATTGTGGCTGTGGGTGACGATGCCCAATGGCGCGGCAGCAAACATGTGGGCAGCATCCTGATTGAATCCATGACCGTGGCTGGCAACTAGCGGCCACAGCTTCCCTGTGGAACACGCAATATGAGCAGACGTTCTTTTTTGCATCAAGCCACCTTGGGCACCGCCGTCAGCGGGCTGGCAGCGGTCACGCCTGGGGCTTTCGCAGCAACTGGTCCATCGGTGCGTTGGCGGCTTACATCCAGTTTCCCCAAGAGCCTAGATGCCATTTGGGGTGTGGGCCCACGCATGGCCCAGCGTGTGGCAGAGCTCACCGATGGCAAATTTGAGATTCGCCCATTTGCCGCGGGTGAAATCGTGCCTGGTCTGCAAGTCCTGGATGCTGTTCAAAACGGCACAGTGGAGTGCGGCCACACTGCGTCATACTACTATGTGGGCAAAAACACTGCTTTTGCTTTCGAGACCACTTTGCCGTTTGGGCTCACAGCCCGTCAGCACAACGCGTGGTATTACTTCGGCGGTGGTCAGCAACTGACCCGCGAGTTTTTAAAAAAATACAATGTCATCAATTTTCCTGGCGGAAACACGGGCACCCAGATGGGTGGGTGGTGGCGTTCAGAGATCAAGAGCGTCAACGATCTTAAAGGGCTGAAAATCCGAATACCCGGGTTTGGCGGCCGCATCATGGCAGCCTTGGGCGCTGTGCCTCAAACCATCCCTGGGGGCGATATTTATCCGGCCCTCGAAAAGGGCACCATCGATGCAGCCGAATGGGTGGGACCGTACGACGACGAAAAACTCGGTTTTCACAAGGTGGCAAAATATTATTACTACCCAGGATTTTGGGAGCCGGGTGCAAGCCTGAGCTATTACATCAACATGGATGCCTGGAACCGCTTGCCCAAGCCTTATCAAACCGCTTTCGAAGTGGCCGCGGCAGAGGCTGCGATGCGAATGAATGCCGAGTACGATGCAAAAAACCCGCCTGCATTGGCAAGGCTCATCCGGGCTGGTGCAGAGCTTCGCCTTTACCCCAGGGATGTGTTGGAGGCTGGCTATGTGGAGGCTGAAAAAATATTTGCCGAAGAATGCCGGGTCAATCCTGATTTTAAAAAAATGTTTGATTCTTGGGACCGATTCCGACACGACCAGAGCAATTGGTTTCGGGTCGCAGAGAACGCCCTGTCCTCATTTATACCCAGAACCAAATGACTTTTTGACCAACCCCAGGGTTGACCGTTATAAAGAGCGGCTCAAGTGGCCGCTCTTTTTTTGGAACCAACACCCACCAGTGAGTCACCCAACGCAGTGTCGCCCCAAACGGGGTTGTTCATGTTCTCCTGGCTGACGTATTTTTTTGTTATGGGATTTCCCCATCACCAGCCCTGGGCTCTAGACTTGTATGGGATTAATTTATGTCGACTCATAACCAACTGCGCGTATTCATCATTGACGACCACCCAATCATCGCCATGGCATTGCGCGACATCATGAACTCGCGCTACAGCGATCTTGAAGTGAAGTTGTTCAGTCGAATCAGCCCGGCGCTCGAACATAGCCGCTTTGAGCAGCCCGACTTGGTGCTTCTGGACCTTGGCTTGCCAGACATGTCCCCTGAAAAGGTTTTAGAAACCGCGCTGGAAACATTTGATTACAGTCGAACCTTGGTGATTTCTGGCAATGAAGAAATTCTTGGAGACTTGGCCGACGAGTACCCGGAGACCGAGTTTGTGTCCAAGGGCATCACCCAGGATCGTGTCCTCAGCGTTTTAGACAGCATGGTTCTGCGTTTGCGCCGCAACAACTGGACGGATCAAATCAGTCAAAAAAGCCAAACCAGCAATGGCTTTACCATTGGGCAACGCATGGCACGCATCACTGAGCGACAGGTGTCTGTGCTGTATCGAATCGCCAAAGGTGAGTCCAACCACGAGATCGCACAAAACCTAGGGCTCTCTCCAGAGACTGTCAAAACACATGTGCGCAGCATTCTGGCCCGTTTAAATGCACGCAATCGGCTGGAGGCAGCCATGCTCTATCGCGCTTGGCAAGAGCAAAAGACCGACGAGGTGTACACCGACTAAGTGAGCTGACACATGCGGCGAATTCCCAAACTTGGCATGTTGGTTCAGCATCATTACGATGCGTGCTTGCTTGTCTCCATGTGTCTGTTCCCGCTGCTGGTTGCAACAGCGGGACCGAATCTGGCCGCCCAAGCCCAAATGCTTTATTTCGCTTTTATCAGCGGGATTGTCTTGCATGCGAAGGTGTCATCCAATCGGGCCGCCCGAACCCCCCCCACCGAGAAATTGTGGATGCTTATTTTTGCAGCGTCCTTTGGTGGATGGATTGTTTCGCTGACTTGGAGTCAAATTGCATTTGCGGCCCTTTGCGTGGTGGCTCCCTTTGTATTACTCGCAGTCATGTACGAGCGTCAACACCGCTATCAAATGGCCCGGACACGCATCCAAAAACGCAGGGCACAGCAATTGCGCTGGCGCATCGCCAAGCGGGCCGTGTTAAGTGAATGGAAGGATAGACTGCGCTGGCTTGCTGGTGTTCAGCACGACATGCGTCAACCACTTCATGCTTTGGGCTTGCTGGTGGGGCATCCTTCGCTAGAGCCTCACCTAACGCACGGCAAGACGCATCAAGTCATCCGTCAAATGACCAGTTGCCAACGTTGGCTGCATGACTTGGCAGAAAACATGCTGGAGGCCACCCGATTGGAGTTGGGTGAGCAGCGGGAGCAGCGCATAGAAACCTTATCAAGCACTGAATTGTGCAAATCCATTGAAGGCTGGATGGGGCAGCTTGCGGAGTCCAAGGGGCTTTGCTTCGATGTGGATGTGGAGGAATGTTTGATTCACACCGATGCGCGTCGCTTGAAGCGAGTGATCGGCAATTTGGTATTCAACGCGGTTGAACACACCCACGAGGGCGGTGTTCAGTTTTGTTATCGTCGCCATGGCGGTGTGCATCGCTTCACCGTCACCGACACGGGGCCGGGTCTCCAGGAGGATTTTTTAAAACGGGGCTCTTCAACACCTTCCGATTTTGGCAGTGATCTTCCAAAAACAGGCATCGGCTTGTACGTTGTTAAACGGCTCTGCCAAGAAATGGAATGGAATTTGTCGATGTGCAATATTCCGCACGGAGGAACCAGTTTCACGCTAGAGCTTGCAGATCGCTTAAAGCCAACCCGGGTCAATGGCCCAAGCTCGAAAGTCTTGGAAAAGGTTATTTGAATTCTTCCAGGCTTTGCCTAGAAAACCTGGGTACAAACTGGCCGCGAGATTCTTCGCCATACACGTTGCCACCGTACGGATTGGCGCCATCCTCAGCCTGCCCACGTTGCCCGTATTGCGATGAGCGTTCAATCTCCAGGTCAAGTTGAGTCGGCTTGGATGACTTGACCCCCTCTGGCACGGTGTTTGTGACCAAGCCAGGAAATGCATAAATGGCAATCACCATCAGCAATTGCAGGCCAACAAATGGCACCGCACCTTGATAGATCTCCCATGTTTTTACGCTGGCTGGGGTCACTGACTTTAGATAAAACAAAGAGAAGCCAAAGGGTGGCGTGAGGAAGGATGTTTGTAGGTTCATGGCAATCATCACGCCGAACCAAAGAAGGTTGATGTCGAGACTCTGAGCCACCGGCACCAACAGCGGGATCACAATAAAAGCAATTTCGAAGAAATCTAAAAAAAAGCCCAGCACAAAAACCAATATTTGTACCGCAATCAAAAATCCCAAATCCCCGCCAGGCAGCCCACCCATGAGGTGTTCCACCCACAAGTCGCCATCCACCGCCCTAAAAGTCAAACCAAACACAGTGGAGCCAATCAGGATGAACATCACAAAGCAAGAAAGTTTTGTGGTGGCGTCCAACGCCTCTCTCAGCATGGCCATGGTGAAACGCCGCTTGAGCCATGCCAAAATCAATCCGCCCACAGCCCCCATGGCGCCAGCCTCAGTGGGCGTGGCCAAACCAATGAAAATTGTGCCCAGCACCAAAAAAATCAGGGCAAGCGGTGGAACCAGCACCACCATAATCTTGGTGAATAAAACACCCGCTGGCAGCGTGTATTGCTCAACAGGCAAGGCAGGCAAGGCCGTGGGGCGCAACTGCCCAACGGCAAACAAATACAACAAAAACAAGCCAACCAGCATCAGGCTGGGAATCATGGCCCCTGCATACATTTCACCCACCGAGACACCCAATTGGTCGGCCAGCACAATCAACACCAGGCTTGGCGGAATAATCTGTGCCAGCGTGCCAGATGCGGCAATGGTGCCGGTGGCAATTTTTGGATCGTAACCGTGTTTGAGCATGATCGGTAGGGAAATCAATCCCATGGAGATGACCGACGCTGCCACAACACCAGTGGTGGCTGCCAACAAAGCACCCACCAGCACAATGGCGTAGGCCAAACCTCCCCGCAAGCGGCCAAATAGAATGCCCACCGTTTCAAGAAGGTCTTCGGCCATTTTGCTTCGTTCAAGCACCAAACCCATGAAAGTGAAAAATGGAATGGCAAGCAGCGTGTCGTTGCTCATGATGCCAAACAGGCGTTCTGGCAGGGCCTGAAGCAGGGCGGGGCTCATCAGGCCTTGTTCAATGGCAATGTAGCCAAACAGCAGGCCATTGGCGGCCAGCGCAAACGCCACTGGAAAACCCGACACCATGAACAGCAGCAGCACTGCGAACATGATCGGTGGTAGCCAATCGATTGGGATGCTGGGCATGGGTTAGACCTCTTTCTTTGCGCTCGGGGCTGTTGCAACCTGCCGCAAGCGGAAGAGGGTTTTGATCATTTCCGAGATAACCTGGAGCCCCAGCAATGCAAAACCCACCACGATCATCAATTTGGCAGGCCAACGAATGAGACCCCCTGCATCTGGTGACATTTCATCAATGCGCCAAGACTGGTAGAAAAACTCCCACCCATGGATGGTTACAAACCCAACCAGGGGCAGAACGAACAGCACGTAACCCAGGGCATCAATCCAGGCCTTGGTGTGCTCGCTGAAACGCACAGACAGCAGGTCTATCCGCACATGTGCGCCCTCGCGCAGGGTGTATGCCGCCCCCAGCAGGAATACCGTGCCAAAAAGGTACCACTGGATCTCCAGCCAACCATTGGAGCTCATGTTCAGCAGTTTGCGCACCACGGCGTTGCCTGCCGAAATCAAGATGGTAACCAGCACCAGCCAGCCCATGGCCTTGCCGATCAAGCCGTTGAGCTTGTCAATGCAATGCGCCAGGGCAAGCATGGGCTTCAAGCGGGAAGGCCCAAACGCAGGCGGCTGGCTGCCACAGCGGCCAGCACTTGCTGAGGATTGGTGCCACCAATGTGATTGCGCGCGTTGAGTGAGCCTTCCAGGGTTAAAACACCCAACAAGGCGGTATCAACCAAAGCATCTGCATAGCCAAGCTCGCTGAGGTGGAGTGCCTCTTGAAGTTGCAAAACCGTCAAAGCTTCCAAGCCGCACCCGTGTTCATCACAGTACCGCACGGCCCTTGCCACAGCCTCGTGCGCATCTCGGAACGGCATGCCTTTTTTCACCAAGGCATCGGCCAGGTCAGTGGCGGTGGCGTAACCCTCGAGGGTGGCGCGGCGCATGTTGTCAGGCTTCACACGGATGCCTTCCACCATTTCTGCAAAAATCGTCAGGGTGTCCACCACGGTGTCCACGGTATCAAACAGCGGCTCTTTGTCTTCCTGGTTGTCTTTGTTGTAGGCCAGCGGCTGACCTTTCATGAGGGTCAGCAGACCAGTGAGGTGACCATAAACGCGGCCTGTTTTGCCGCGGGCCAGTTCAGGCACATCTGGGTTTTTTTTCTGCGGCATGATTGAGGACCCAGTGCAGAAGCGATCGGGCAAGTCGATGAAGCCAAATCGAGGGCTCATCCAAATGATCAGCTCTTCAGACAGGCGGGAGATGTGCATCATCACCAGGCTGGCTGCGGCACAAAACTCAATGGCAAAGTCTCGGTCAGAGACAGAGTCCAGACTGTTGCGGGTTGGCGCATCAAAGCCAAGCAACTCGCAAGTGCGGTTGCGGTTGATCGGGAAGGTGGTGCCTGCCAAAGCAGCTGCGCCCAAGGGCATGCGGTTAATTCGTTTGCGGCAGTCTTGCATGCGCTCTAGGTCACGTTCAAACATTTCTGCGTAGGCAAGCAGGTGGTGGCCAAAGGTCACAGGCTGTGCCACTTGAAGGTGGGTAAAGCCGGGCATCACCGTGGCGTGGTGTGTTTCAGCCACACCGAGCAGCGCGGCAATCAGGTTCTTGAGCAGTCCCAGAATGCGGTCTACCTCATGACGCAAAAACAGGCGGATGTCGGTGGCGACCTGGTCATTGCGTGAACGGCCAGTGTGCAGGCGTTTGCCTGCGTCCCCGATGAGGTCGGTGAGTCGACGCTCGATATTCAGGTGCACGTCTTCCAGGTCCAACAACCATTCAAACTTGTTGTCGCGGATCTCTTGCAGAATTTGCTGCATTCCGCTGTTGATGGCTTGTAAGTCTGCTTCAGTGATGACTTTGCATTCGGCCAGCATGGTGGCGTGCGCAAGAGAGCCCTGAATATCGAATTCAGCCAGCCGTTTGTCAAAAAAGACTGAAGCGGTGTAACGCTTAACGAGCTCAGACATGGGTTCATTGAAGCGGGCCGACCAGGCCTCCTGCTTTTTGGACCACTGATTGGTCATGGGTATTCCTTTGTGCACTGTGACAAGGGGCAATTATAAAGGGTTGGCGTGCTAGACTGCGGACTGTTGCCTCAACCCGCGGCAACGTCCACCCAATTGTTGCCAGAATTGTTCGATGAAAATAAAAATCGCCTCCAGAGAAAGCAGGCTGGCCATGTGGCAAGCCGAACATGTGCGTGATCGTTTGCTTGGCTTACCCGGCGTAACCGCCGTGGAAATTGTGGGCATGACCACCATGGGCGACCAGATTCTGGACCGATCTTTGGCCAAAATCGGTGGCAAGGGCCTGTTCATCAAAGAACTCGAGTATGCACTTTTGGAGGGCAGGGCAGATTTGGCCGTGCACTCCGGCAAAGACATTCCCATGGATGTGGACCCTCAATTTGATCTGTTGGGGTTTATGACGCGTGAAGACCCGCACGATGCCTTTGTTTCCAATGAATATTCAAGCCTCGCAGAGTTGCCTGCGGGCGCTGTGGTCGGCAGTTCGAGCCTGCGCCGGCAAGCACAGGTGTTGGCCAAATATCCCCATTTGCAAGTCAAGCCTTTGCGAGGCAACCTGGACACCCGCCTGAGCAAACTGGATGCTGGCCATTTCCAGGCCATCGTGTTGGCAGCGGCAGGCTTGAAGCGTTTGAACATGCATCACCGGATTCGGACCTTGGTGCCTTCCTCCGACATGTTGCCCGCCGTGGGGCAGGGCGCACTGGGTTTGGAAATCCGCAAGGGTGATGAGGCTTTGGCAAGCGTGTGTTCGGCCCTCATCGATCCAGTGTGCACCCAGCTGGTGAGCGCGGAGCGAGCTGTTTCGAAGGCCTTGGGGGGCAGTTGCCAGGTGCCGATCGCTGGGTACGCGACGCTGAACGACCCTTCCAATTTCACACTGCGCGCCTTGGTGGCCAGCCCAAACGGGCAAAAAGTGATTGCTGCCTCTGAAACGGGTGCCTTGCAAGATTGGGCAGGCGTGGCAGAGGCCGTGATTAAGAATTTGTGCAATGCCGGCGCACAGGCTTTGATTGCACAGGCTGTGTCAGATTTTGCCCAACAACCCTGAGGCGCGCATGAACCGCACACTCGTTGTTTGCAAACCCAGATTGCCCGAGGACTACACCGTTCAGAAGCAGACGCTGCGGCAGGCTTTGTCAAGCTTGGGTCTGAGTGATCATGTGTTTTTCCCCGTGTTTGAGCTCAAGCCGTTGGACGGGGCGATTGCTCAGGTACGAACCTGGGCGAGCGATGGCCAAGGCGGCCCCACACGCATGGTGGTGTTTGTGAGCCCTTCCGTGTTGGAGATTGTGACGCATCGCATGGGCGAGTGGCCCAGCGGCCTGTTGTGTGGTGTGATGGGGCAGCAAAGCAGGTCGTTGGCGCTTGCTTTGGGTATTCCAGAACATCAAATCGTATCGCCGTCCGGGCAACAACCAGAGGAAAGCGAAGATTCCGACGGATTGGCGCGTTTGCTGGAAAAGCAATATGCCGATCACAATTTGCAGGTGTTGGTGTGCAAAGGCCCGCGTGGCCGCACCGAATTTCCGGTGCGTCTTCGCGAATTGGGTCACCATGTGGAAGTGCTTGAATGTTACGACCGTGTGCCTGTGCTTCAAACCGCGGAAGATGTGCGTGCCCTCTTTGAATTGGGCCCCCATGCCGTGCTTTGGGTGACAAGCAGCGAAACGGCCACCGTGTTGTGCCAGCAGATGGAGGCCCACTCTGAGCTGCTGACCCGTGAGTTTCGGCGGCGTTGTACCGTGTTGACTACCCATCCCAGAATCACGTCCAAATGCCGTGAATTGGGATTTGCCAATGTTGCTGAGATTCCAACAGGGATACAATCGGTCAAGGCATGGCTAGAATCGAACAAAAAAGGCATGGACAACACCTCCTCACACCCAACACCGGCTCCCGCAAATAGCATGGTCAACGACGCTTCCCCGAAACCCACGTCTATACACATGGCGGCATCTGGGCCAGGCTGGCTGTCCAAGGCCGCTTTTTTTGTATCCGTTCTCAGTTTTGTGCTCGTATTGCTGATTGCATTTGCAGGCAAAAATCAAATCGAGAAAACCCGCCTTGCCTTTGGTGAACGCATCCAGAAGGAGTCGACCACACTCGAGATTGTGAAGGAAGAGATCCGCCAGACCAGCGATTTGTTCAAAGACATGCGCACCCGCTTTGACCTGTTGGAGCAAGCTCAAAAAGAAGAGGCGAGCCAGCGCGCGAGCCTGGAAGAGGTATACAACAGCCTGCTGGCGAGCCGCACCGAGGTCTCTTTGAGTGAAGTGGAGCAATTGATCTCTGTCGCCAAGCGGCAACTCTACCTGTTGGGCAATGTCAATGGTGCAGCGATTGCGTTGAGTCAGGCCATTGAATTGCTCGAGCGCACGGACAAGCCCTCATTGCTCAATTTGAGAACTGCCATAGAGGGCGATCTGTCGGAAATTCAAGCGTTGCCTAAAGATGATCTACTAAAAATTGCCATCTCCCTGGATTCGGTGGTCACGTCCGTTGAAAGTCTCCCCATGCTATCGGGTGCCAACGCGATCAATCAGACCAACTTGGCTGAGCTAAGCGATCAAACTGAACGAGTTGGCCAACCTGGCGTGCAGGAACCTGTGCCCGCCGCAGACCCAACTCAGGCCAGCCCGGTGGGATGGAGTACGGCGTGGGCTTGGGTCAAATCTGCGCTGAAAACAGCTTGGTACGACATCCGCTCTCTTGTTGAGATCAGCAAAGTGAACTCTCCAGAGGTGCTGATGCTTTCTGCAAGACAAGAAACGGATTTGCGCAACACCCTGCGTTTGTCTTTGCTCAATGCACGAATCTCTTTGCTCTCCAGGCAGGCAGATCTGCTGAAATCCGATCTGCAAAGGTCATCCTATCTCTTGGACACCTATTTTGATCCCAACGCGCTGCAGGTGCAGCGCGCCAAATCCGTGCTGCAAGAGCTCAATTCAATCCAGCTTGATTTGGTGTTGCCAGAGTTGAAGGCGACGACTGCTGCCTTGCGTCTGGCTGTTGCCGGTCAGCGGGGGGAACGGCAATGAGGCAGTTGATCGGCCTGTTGCTCATCGTTGTGGTTGCGGTGGGGGTGACCTTGCTTGCGCAAAGCAATGACGCCAAGGTGCTGGTTTTTGTCGGCCAGTACCGGGTGGACATGTCGCTTAATTTTGTCATCGTCGCTTTGTTGGTTTTTTTCTTTTTGCTTTATTTTGCACTGCGCGCGCTTCGAGCGTCGTCACAACTGCCCGCCCGTCTAAAGGCTTACTGGCAAAACCGAAAACAAGATGCTTTGCTCAAGGCCAACACCAGTGGCCTGATCGCTTTTATCACAGGGGATGAAGCGGGTTCAAAAAAGGCGCTGAAAGCGGCTGTGGGCACCGGTGTTGAAACCGATTTGAGTTACTTGATCCGGGCAATGTCAGCAATCCAGGCGGATCGCCTGGATGAGGCTGAGCAGATTCTTGCCAACCACAAGGCAGGCAACGGGGAGCATGCCCACGCACGGTTGGTGTTGCATGCACGCGTCGCGCTGGCCAAACAGCAATACGCCAGTGTGCTTGCGATGGTGGAGGGCATGGATCCCATGCTGGGTCGTCTCCCGCAGGTACTTCGACTCCGGTTGATGGCCTTGGTTGGGCTATCGCGGTGGCAAGAAGCTCTGGAGCAATATCGAATGTGTGCTCAGTTGCCGGTGCTGGGGCAGGCTGAACAGGGCGAATGTCTGCAAAAAATCTATCAAGGGCTGTGCGATGCCGCCGGTGGCGCGCCGGCGGAGATGGAGCAAGTGCTGTCCAATGCAAGGCCCATGGAGCTGCAATCCCCGGCCGTGTTGCGCGCGTTGGCAACAGGCCTTCTTCGCTGCGGGCTGGTGGGTGCGGCACGCACCATGTTGCAAACCGCGTTGGCGCATGATTACAACGAGGATTTGTTACCGGTTTTCCACGAAGCTGCTGTGCAACAATCGCGCGATGCGCTGCCATTTGTGGAAGAACTTCTCTCAAAACGACCTGACGACATCCGTTTGATTGAATTGGCTGCGGACGTGTGTGAACGTCAGCAATTGTGGGGCAAGGCCATTTCCCGTTATGAATCGGTGTACGCAAAGCTGCCCTCGGCCCATGTGGCTGGTCGCCTGGAACGTCTTTATGAGGCGGCCAACCAAGCAGAACGGGCCAAGCAGTGGCGCGAAAAGATGAATGCACACCTTCAAAAGAGCCGTCAGCTCGCTTAAAGATTTGTTCGTTACAATTACACCAAATTTTTTGATTTGAACAAGGACCTCCAAACATGGGATACAACAGCATTCCACCGGGCAAGGACGTGCCCAACGATGTAAACGTGATCATTGAGATTGCCGCCAACTCCGACCCCGTAAAATACGAAGTGGACAAGGACAGCGGTTGTTTGTGGGTGGATCGTTTCATGGGCACCGCCATGCATTACCCCTGCAATTACGGCTACATTCCTCAAACCCTTGCGGCCGATGGTGACCCCGTGGACGTGCTGGTGATGACCCCATTCCCATTGCAACCCGGTTGTGTGGTGCGTGTACGCCCCATCGGCATTCTGAAAATGACAGATGAATCTGGAGGCGACGCCAAGCTTTTGGGGGTGCCTGTTGAAAAGCTTTTGCCGATGTATAAAAACTACCAGAGCATCGACGACGTGCCTCAGGAGTTTTTGGCTCGAATCCAACACTTCTTTGAACACTACAAAGACCTCGAAAAAGGCAAATGGGTCAAAATTGAAGGCTGGGGCACCAAAGACGACATGGTCAAAGAGATTGTGGATGGCATTGCCAATTACAAGAAAGAACAGGCCTGATCAGTCAGCGAAGCATCAAAAAAGGCAGCCTGGTGCTGCCTTTTTGTTTTGTATTTAGCCCCCCAAGGGCCGTGCCTGCCTGAATGCCTGGTGCTCGGTGAGTTCTTCAGCATACGCAGCAAGATGCTGTTTTTCACGTTCTAAAAAGTGGGCAATTGGCTGTTTAAATCCTGCATCAGCCACCCAGTGGGCAGAGACCATGGTTTGTGGATTTAAACCTCGCGCCATTTTGTGTTCTCCCTGGGCTCCCCCCTCAAACCACTTGATGCCTCTTTCAATGGCAAATTCGATCGCCTGGTAATAGCACAACTCAAAATGCAGGCAGGCGATGTCTTGCACACAACCCCAATAGCGCCCATACAAGCGTTGGCTGTTGTACAAAAAGAAAGCGCTCGCCACCGGCTTGCCACTCAAAGACGCCACAATCAGTAGCACTTGCTCGCCCATGCTCGCCAGAATCATTCTGAAAAATGATTCGGTGAGATACGGTGTTGAAAAATGTTCTGCATAGGTGCGGCTGTAACACTGGTAAAAAAAAGCCAGTTGTTCGGCAGATACACAATCGCCAGGAATCCGTTCTATTGACAGGCCTTCCAGCCTTGCCTTGCGCCGTTCCGCGCGGATATTTTTGCGTTTTTTCTGGCTTAGGGTTTCAAGGAACGCCTCAAATGACGCATAAGGTTGATCCAATTGGGGGTGCTTGTTTTGCCAGTGAAACTGCACCACATGCCTGTCTTGAAGGCCAATTGGTGTGGCCGCACCAAGCAACACACTTTGGTCGTCTGGGCTCAAAAAGAGCGCATGCAAACTGGATGTTTGGCAGCCCAATAAAGCCGCATCTTGGCTGGCTTGCTTCGTTAATTGGGCCAATCCTTGTGCCATGGCCTGCTGATGTGCTGGTTCACGGGCCAATACCTTGGGCGCCATCACCGGGGTAAAAGGCACGGCGCACAAGAGCTTGGGATAATACGGTTGGTTGTGACGTTGATAGGCTTGGGCCCAGGCCCAGTCAAACACATATTCGCCATATGAATGTGATTTGAGATACAGCGGCATCGCCGCCAGCAATTCACCTTGATCCGATTCTATTTTCAGGTGAAGTGGCCCCCAGCCGGTGTCTGCAGTGGCTGAGCCGCTGGCTTCCAAGGCCAACAAATATTCATGTCGCATGGCTGGGTGAAGCTCGCCACCATTGGCCTGTGCCACCAGCAAATTCCATGGCGCTTGTGGCAAGTCGGCCATGCTTTGGCATATCTGCATGCGATAATTCATATGGGTTACAGCATCTTTTACTACACAGGTACACCGTGAGTTTATCCCGAGTTCGACTGGCCATTGCACAGCTCAACCTGACTGTGGGCGATTTGAAAGGCAACTGCGCAAAAATTCTGGATTGCGCACGCACAGCCCACGCACAAGGTGTGCGAATTTTGCTCACGCCCGAGCTCTCAGTGACCGGTTATCCGCCGGAAGACCTGCTGCTACGCCCTTCATTTCAACGCCAAACGGATGCCGCGGTTGATCACCTTCGTGTTGCACTTCAAAACCTAGACATCTATGTGGTGATCGGTCACCCTGTACGCCAAGAAAATGAATTGTTCAATGCAGCGTCGGTGTTGCACAAAGGGCAGGTGATTGGCGTCTATCACAAGCACGATCTGCCCAACCGGGAGGTGTTTGACGAGCAACGCTACTTCACACCCGACAATCGCCCACTGGTGTTTGAGGTGGATGGGATTCGTTTTGGCTTGAATATTTGTGAAGACACCTGGAACCCATACGCCCCGGAAGCGGCCGCGGCGGCAGGTGCAGAGGTTTTGCTGGTGCCCAATGCATCGCCTTATCACATGGGCAAACAGTCCATCCGACAGTCCGTGGTGGCGAGCCGCGTGGCAGAAACAGGCATGGCCATTGTATATGCCAATTTGCTGGGCGGTCAGGACGAGTTGGTGTTTGATGGTGCTTCTTTTGCCATGGATGGCAGCCAACATGTGGCCATGCGCTTGCCTCAATTTCAAGAGGCCTTGGCGCTGCTCGATGTGGAGTCCTGTCCGGGCAAGCCGATTGCGCTGCATGCCAGCCAGCCCATGGCTGCAGAGCTGGATTTGACTGCGCAGGTGTACGAGGCACTTAAAATGGGCGTGCACGATTACGTCACCAAAAACCGGTTTCCGGGCGCGATCATTGGCCTGTCCGGCGGGGTTGACTCCGCACTCACGTTGGCCATCGCCGTCGATGCCCTGGGTGCGAACAAGGTGCGTGCCGTGATGATGCCTTCCCCCTACACAGCAGACATTTCACTGCAAGATTCACGCGACATGGTGCAACGCCTTGGCGTGCGCTACGACGAGATTTCTATCCAGCAATGTATGCAAGCCTTTGATGGCAGCCTTGCGCCCATGTTTGCTGGCATGTCTGCAGACACAACCGAAGAAAATCTGCAGGCCCGCATCCGTGGAACCATGCTAATGGCCTTGTCCAACAAAACGGGATCCATTGTGCTCACCACAGGCAACAAGAGTGAAATGGCCACGGGTTACTGCACTCTATACGGTGATATGGCGGGCGGCTTTGCCGTGATCAAAGACATTTTTAAAACGTTGGTGTATGCCCTGTGCCATTATCGAAATTCCATCAGTGAAGTGATTCCTGAACGCATCATCACCCGTCCGCCGTCCGCAGAGTTGCGCCCCGATCAGGTCGACCAAGACAGCCTGCCGCCTTATGATGTGCTGGACGCGATTCTTGCCCGCTACATGGAGAAAGACGAATCGGTTGAAAACATCATTGCCAGTGGTTTTGCCAAGGAAGATGTGTTCAAGGCTGTTAAACTGCTTCGTATCAATGAATACAAACGCAGACAAGCACCCGTCGGTATTCGTGTCACGCACCGCGCGTTTGGTCGTGACTGGCGTTACCCCATTACATCCAAATTCAACGATCTAGAAGGATTCTCTGAATGAAACTGGTCACTGCCATCATCAAACCATTCAAGCTCGATGAAGTACGTGAGGCGCTCTCCGATATTGGTGTCAACGGCCTGACCGTGACAGAAGTCAAAGGGTTTGGTCGTCAACGCGGCCACACCGAACTCTACCGCGGTGCAGAATATGTGGTGGACTTTCTGCCCAAGGTCAAGATTGAGCTGGTGATTGAAGACAAATTGGTGGATCAGGCCATTGAGGCCATTCAAGGTGCAGCGCGCACCAACAAAATTGGTGACGGCAAAATCTTTGTGACGAATGTGGAGCGTGTGATTCGCATCCGCACCGGAGAGCAAGGCGAAGAGGCGATCTAAACCCGCCGGTGACACCTACAAAAAAGCCCGCCATGATGCGGGCTTTTGTATTTAAGTGCGCAGGTGATTGTGAATAATTTTACCGAAGGTGGGGGCCAACGGTTCTGGTAGGTCATGGCCCAGTCCTTTGATCAAATGCAAACGAGCATTGGGTACCAGCTTCGCAATGCGTTCCGAACACGCCTTTTTCAACAAAGGGTCGTCCATGCCGTGCACAACACAGGTCGGTACGCGAATGTTCCTTGTGTAGTCTTCAATGGACCCAGTGGCCACCACGCAGTGGGTTTGCCGCAGCACGCCAGCGGGTTTGTAGGCGCGTTGGTAAGCTTTGCGTGCGCGCTCCCGCAACTTAACCGGGTCGGTGGGGTAGCCTGGGCTGCCAATCGCTGTGAACACGCGCTCCACATGTTCCACCACATGGTCGATGTGCTGACTCTTGGGCTTTTTCAAGAACATGTTGTGAATCACATTGGGGCTTGGCATCGGCAATTTGGGGTTGTTGGTGCTTGACATCAGCGTTACCAGTTTGCCGATCTTCTGGGGCGCCTGTGCAGCCACAATTTGCGAGATCATTCCGCCCATGGAAATGCCCACCAAATGCGGGCGCTTAAGCCCCAGTGCTTCAACAAGTCCTATGGCATCGTTGGCCATGGTGTCCAGCTTGTAGTTGGTGGGCGTGCTCAAACCCAGTTTGTTGCGTATGAAGGTGGCAGGCACGTTCACCTTCATGTTGCTGGGGTGCTGGTCGGTCAGGCCAATGTCGCGGTTGTCGAACCGCACCAGCCGGTAGCCTTGCGCCAACAAGGGTTTGCAAAATTCATCATTCCACATGGTGAGCTGGCAGCCCAACCCAGCCACCAGCAAAATGGTCTCCCCATCTTCTGGGCCTGCTGCCTCCCAGGCCATGTTCAAACCGGTGGTGGTGGATCGAATGTGACCCGCTTGCCAATCAATGGGCGTGGGTGAAGGTTTCATTGCAGTGCGTCTCCCTGCGTTTGTGCATTGGATTTATTGTTGTTTGGCTTTGAGTATGACCAACAAGGCACCTGCGCCACCGTCTCGCGGTGGTGCTTGGCAGAAGGCAAGCACTTCATCCTTTTGCACCAGCCAGCGTTTCACCTTGTCTTTGAGCACAGGCTCTTTGCCAACAGAGCCCAAGCCTTTGCCGTGGATGATTCTGACACAACGAATGTCATGTTTTACGGCACTTCGCAAAAATTCGCCCACCGCTTCACGCGCTTCGTCGCTGCGCAGCCCATGCAAATCAATTTGCGCCTGAATGACCCATTTGCCACTGCGCAAGCGTTTCAAGGCCTCCAAGCCAATGCCGTTGCGGCGGTAGCTTAGTTTGTCATCGGTCTCCAGGAAACGTTCCACGTCCATTTCATCCGAAATGCTTTCACGCAATACGTTTTCGTCGTCGAGTTCACGCTGGTGTGCCACAGGCGGTGGCTTCGGGAGGTCGTGCAGTTTGCGGTTCGCGCGGGGCAGGGGCTTGACATCTTGCACGTGGGTTTCAAACAGGCGCGCTTCGGCTTCGCGCTTGCGTTCTGCTTCAATGCGCAGTTTTTCAGCCCGTTCGGCGTCCAGTCGCTGCTCTTTCAATGCGCGCCGCACGCCCTCAAGGTCGGCCATGGAGGTGAGCTTTTTCATGCTGGTTGCTACCCAATCACGGTGTGTGGCGCATGCCC
>DASUDK010000156.1:0-2644 GCA_036275655.1 Limnobacter sp.
AGCACATCAGGCTGGGGTTTCTGCCGGGGATGTGTTGGTGGCGATTGGCACAAAGCGGCTCAATGAGGCCAACTACAAACGATACTTGGGCAACGCCAAGCCAGGACAAGCGGTTCGCCTGATTGGGTTTCGAGCAGAGCGCTTGAAAGAGTTTGATGTGTTGCCGGTGGCGGGCCGATCCAACGAATGGACGATTGAGCCTGCACTGGAACCTGCTGCGCCTGTGCACAACCCGCCTTGGCGTTAGCTCACCCAAATGTTCAAGCGCATCGTTTAGAAGAACAAATCGGCCAACGCCTGCCCAGGTGAAGGCGCGCGCATGAAGGCTTCTCCAACCAAAAAGGCGTGGATGTTGTGGCTGCGCATGAGGGCCACGTCATCGCGCGTGGCGATGCCACTTTCAGTGACCAACAAACGGCTTGCATCCACTTTGTGCTGCAAATCCAAGGTGGTTTGTAGGCTGGTCTCGAAGGTGCGCAAGTTGCGGTTATTCACGCCAATCAGTGGTGTTTTTAAATTCAAGGCAATGTCCATTTCGGCGGCGTCGTGCACCTCCACAAGCACATCCATGCCCAGCTCATGGGCACATTGCTCCAACTCCAGCAACTGCGGCAGCGCCAACGCAGAGACAATCAACAGGATGGCATCGGCCCCCAAACCGCGGGCTTGCACCACTTGGTAAGTGTCGATGATGAAATCTTTGCGAATCACGGGCAGACCACTGGCCTCGCGGGCCATGTCCAGATACTGGGGCGCGCCTTTGAAATACTGGATGTCGGTGAGTACAGACAAGCAGGTGGCGCCATGCGCTGCATAGCTTTTGGCGATCTCCACCGGATCGAAGGGTTCGCGCAACACGCCTTTGCTGGGGCTGGCACGCTTCACCTCTGCAATGACAGCAGGCTTGCCCTGTGCCACAGCCTGCTTCATGGCTGCGGCAAACCCCCGAGGTGAAGGCAACTGAGCAGCCTTGCTCAGCCATTGAATCTCGGAGAGCACTTGCTTGCCGAGGGCAATTTCTTCGCGCTTGGTGGCTAGAATTTTGTCGAGAATATCGCTCATGGTTTGCTCACAACTTGCCTGCGGCCTGGGTGTATTCCACAAAGGCGTGAAGCTTTTTAAATGCAGCCCCGCTGGCCACGGTGGCCCTGGCCAGTTCAACACCCGCTTTCAGGTTGCTCACCAAACCGGCGGTGTACAGACCCGCTGCGCTGTTGAGCAACACAATGTCGCAAACGGCATCGCCCTGCTTTTGCAAGGCATGGAAAATTTTGTCTTTGGACTCTTGCACGGAGCCTGCGCGCAGTGCGGTGTGCGAGGCGCGCTGCAAACCAAAATCTTCAGGCGTGATGGTGTAATGACGAATTTCTCCATCCCTGAGCTCTGCAATGCTGGACTCACATTCGATGCTGAGTTCGTCCATGCCATTGGCCCCATGAACAATGAGCGCTTGCACAGAACCCAGTTGCTTGAGCACCTCGGCTTGCAGATTCAAAAGCGCTGGACTGTAAACCCCCATGACCTGGCGTTTGGCATGCGCAGGGTTGGTGAGCGGGCCAAGAATGTTGAACAGGGTCCGCACGCCAAGTTCTTTGCGAACTGGCCCTGCAAAGCGCATGGCGCTGTGGTGGTTGGGGGCAAACATGAATCCAATACCAACTGCCGCGATGGACTGCGCAACCTGTTCGGGCTTTAAATTGATGTTGGCGCCCATGAGCTCCAACACATCGGCGCTGCCAGAATTGGAAGACACGCTGCGCCCCCCGTGCTTGCCCACTTTGGCGCCCGCCGCTGCCAGCACAAACATGCATGCGGTGGAAATGTTGAATGTTTGGGCGCCATCGCCCCCAGTCCCACACAGGTCAACCACCTCGATGCCCACGGGCACCTGAACCGGTGTAACCAGGTCGCGCATGACCTGCGCTGCGGCGGCCACCTCGTCGGCCGTCTCGCCCTTGATGCGCAGGGCCACCAACAAGCCCGCGATCTGAGCCGGCGTGAGCCCACCACTGAGCAGTTGTTCAAAAGCACTGCGTGTGTCGGCGTGCGAGAGGTTATTGCCAGCAAGAAGCTGATTCAGGGTGGCGGTGTAGTTGAACACTTGAGACATGGCGGGTCGGTGTAATTAAGCGATGTGGGTAGAGCGGACACGCTTGAGGAAATTGCGGAGCAGATCGTGACCCCGGTCGCTGAGAATGGACTCAGGGTGAAACTGCACACCCTCCACGTCCAACGTTTTGTGGCGAACCCCCATGATCTCGCCGTCTGCGGTTTGCGCAGTCACTTCCAGACAACCTGGCAGACTTTCACGCTCAATGGCCAATGAGTGGTAGCGAATGCAGGTGAGGGGATTGGGCAGGCCTTCAAAGACGCCCAAGTTGCTGTGATGCACCGGTGAAGTTTTGCCGTGCATGATGGTTTTGGCGCGAACCACCCTGCCGCCAAATGCCTCACCAATGGCCTGATGCCCGAGGCACACACCCAAAACAGGCACAATGCCTGCCATCTGTTGAATGATTTGAATCGAAATGCCCGCCTGTGCGGGGGAACACGGCCCTGGGGACACGCACACCGCGGCTGGCTTAAGGGCTTTGGCCTGCTCCACAGTGATGGCGTCGTTGCGGACGACGTGAACCTCTTGCCC
>DASUDK010000157.1:0-18259 GCA_036275655.1 Limnobacter sp.
GTACATCTTTTTTTGCACCGGGCTGAGCTTTTCCCAGTCCTCTGCGCCAAAACTCAAGGGGGGCAGCTCCACCGTGTCCCCCAACAGGCCCATGGCCTTTTGGCGATCAAAACGCGCCTGCCGCACGGCATTCCAGCCCGCGTCGTATTTGCCTTTGAACAAATCACGGTCCTCGGGCTTGGCTTGCAAAGGCGAATGGGGGCCGGGGTAGGCCAGGTGCAAATAAAACGGCTTGTCCGGGTTCAAACTCTTCTGGGTGCGCACATAGGTGATGGCACGCTCGGTTAGATCGTCGTTCACAAAGTAATCTGCGCGCTCAGGCGGCTCCACGGGGGCAATGCCGTCAAACAATTCGCTGGGTTTGAAAAAATCGGTGGAATGCCCCTGAAACCAATACGCCCGTTCAAACCCGCGCTGTGTGGGCCAATTGTTGTAGGGGCCGTTGGCACCCGTGGTGTAGGCGTTGTTCACATGCCATTTGCCCACCAACAGGGTCGACCACCCCTGGTCGCGCAGCACCTCGGCCAACGTGGCGGCCTCGCTGGTGAGCTCTCCTCGGTAACCGGGGTAGCCTGCATCAATGTCGGCCAGCCAACCCACGCCTGCAGAATGGTGATTCAAGCCGGTCAAAAACGCGGCGCGTGTGGGCGAACACATGGAGCAGGTTCTGAAGTTGGTGTACTGCAAGCCGCGCTTGGCGATGCTGTCCATGTGCGGCGTCGGTATTTCACTGCCATAACAACTCAGGTCAGAAAACCCGCAATCGTCCAGCAACACCACCACCACATTGGGCGACCCGGCCTTGGCCTTTGGGCGTAGGGTGTAAGAGGGCCGGCTCTCCTGGAAGGTCAGCCCCACCACAGG
Organism: Limnobacter sp.; assembly: GCA_036275655.1. Lineage (GTDB taxonomy): Bacteria > Pseudomonadota > Gammaproteobacteria > Burkholderiales > Burkholderiaceae_B > Limnobacter. The sequence goes on from DASUDK010000157.1 coordinate 865, forward strand.
CGCTTGCCCTGGCTCCAAGGCCTTGGGCGTGATCAGCGAACTGGCCTTTTGCTGCAGGGTGTGAACCCCGGTGCCAATGGCGGCCGCGCCAACGGCACCAGCGGCCACTCCGCCCAAAAAAGCGCGGCGATTGGGTTTGATGGGTTTGGAATTGGAATCGTCTTTGCTGGACATGCTGTCTCCCCGGCCAGTCGTGTTTGGGTGCGCTGTAAAATTTTTTTGAGTTAGTGGCACGCGTTGTGTCACTATATGCACAGCGCAAAAAAAACTCAAGGACATTTCAATGCACCACGCTGACAAGCCCCTTCAGGTCCATGGTTTGGATCTGTCGTATTTCACCGGCAAACTGGAAGGCTATTTGCGAGGCAAGCGGATTGCATACACCTTGATTGAAATGGACACCGGGGACTTCAAACGCTGTGGCAAAGCCACCGGTGTGCTGCAAATGCCGCAAGTGGAGTGGCAGGATGGCAGTTGGCTCACCGACACCACGCTCATCATTCCGTTTTTAGAAGAAATACACACCGACTCGTCGGTGTTGCCCAACAGCCCACTGATGTTGTTTATTGCACAATTCATCGAAGACTTTGGGGATGAATGGCTGTGGCGACCCGCGCTGGCCCACCGCTGGGCCAACGCACTGGATGCACGCCTGCTCGGCCAACGCCTTGCCTTGGGCATGATGCGGGACGTGCCTTTGCCAACGCCATTGCGCCGCATGGCCATCACAAACCGGCAACGCATGCATTTTTTGTGGGGCGATGGGTACAACCGCCGCACGGGCAAGCGCATTTTGGGGCAATACACCGACTGCCTGGCCACCCTGCAACCGCTCTTTGAGCAACAGCCTTACGTGCTGGGCCAACGCCCCAGCCTGGCCGATTATGGTCTGTTTGGCAGCATGTTCAGGCACTTCTTTTGCGACCCCACGCCGGCTGCCATCATGCGCGCGCAAGCGCCTGCGGTGCACGAATGGGTGGCTCGGATGTGGAATCTCACATTGAGCGACTTCAATGCACAACCGTGGAGCACCACGCCACCGCAGGCCACTTTGCCCTTGTTGCAGTTGGCCACCCAAGAATTTTTGCCCTACATGGACCTGCACGAGCAGGCCTGGCTGGCTGGCCAGCGCAAGTTCAGCTTCTGCAACCAGGGGGTGGCCATCACCGTGCCCACCCAACGCTACCGGGTTTGGCGTTACCAGCGTCTGCGCACGCGCTTCCAAGCGCTGGACAGCACAGCTCAAAGCACTTTGCGCGCCCTGTTGCCCGGGCTCGCGGTCCTGTTGGACAAACCTGTAGAACGGCCTGTGACGCCTGTTGTAAGCCATCTTCCCGTGCTACCCTCCCAGCAACAAAAGTCTGTGAGCCGTACATGGTAGAAGAACAAGCCGATGGCCGCCGCGACCGCGGTGCCCGCAACAAACAACTCATCGTGAATGCCTTTCTTGATTACATCCGCGAAGGCAACCTGAACCCCACCGCGCAACAGGTGTCCGAGCGCGCCGGGGTTGGTTTGCGCACCGTGTTCCGTCACTTCCAAGACATGGAAACCCTGTACCGCGAGATGGCCCACGCCGTGGATGCGATCATTGCACCTGTGCTGCAAACGCCGCTGGAAGGGCGCACCTGGCAAGAAAAACTGCACCACGCCATTGACCGGCGCAGCGCCATGTTTGAGCAACTCATGCCCATCCACGTGTCCAGCCTGGCCCACTTGCACACATCCCCGTTTTTGAAGGAAAAACACCACCAGAGTGTGGCCTTGCAGCGCCTGTTGTTGCAGGGGTTTTTGCCCAAAAAAGTTCAAAACCGCAAAGGCACTTTTGAGGCCTTGGATTTGGTGCTAAGCCTGGACACCTGGGCCCGGCTGCGCCGTGATCAGGCCTTAAACCCAGAACAAGCAAAAAAAACCATTCGGCACATGGTGGACAAGCTGATTGACGGGATTTGAGCCCTCAATCAAACACAGAATCCAACAACACATCAAACTGGGCCAAAGCCTGCTTGCGGCTGACCACACCATCCCGCACCAGGTTGCGGGCGCCCCAAAATGCCATGATGAGCATCCACACCAGGCTGCTGGCGGCTTTGTCGCTCATGCTGCGATGTTTTTTAAGCAGGGGTTGCCACAAGCGCAGCACCACATCGCGAATGCCGGTGCGTATGGTCTCTAGCTCGGTCATGTTTTGATTCATGCCTGCAATCATTTGCCACAAGGCATCCCCGCGCCCCACGGGCATGTCCATCGAGACAACCGCTGCCGCGCGAATGGCGGCTTTGATGTCATGGGTATTGCTCATGATGGCCTGTTGGGTGCCTTGCATGGTGTCCACAAAAATCGCCCAGGCGGTGGCGGTTAACAAGCTCTCCAGGCTCGGAAAATGCTGATACACCAGTTGCCTGCTCACACCACTGGCCTGCGCCAACGTGCTCATGTTTAGCTCAGCCCACCCCTGTTGCTCCACCAAGGCCGCGGCGGCCTGCACCAACTGCGACTTGCGCTCTTCCTTGCCCAGGTAAGGGCGTTTTTCCAGCACTTCCGATTTGCCCATGGCTTGCACCTATGTGTGATATCCCACAAGTATGGCACACATCAATTAAAGTTGACACCATGTAAATATTGGTGTTTAAATTCAGATTATCCAACCCCCCAAAAAAGGGTATTCATGGCACCGCATTACACCCTGTACGGCTGGCACCTGTCTTATTTCACAGGCAAAGCCTTGTGCTACCTGCACTACAAGCAGGCCAATTTCAAGCTCAAACCCGTGAACATGTTCACCCTCATGGTGACCATCAAGAAAAAAACCGGCGCGGCGGTCATGCCTGTGCTCAAGTCAAGCACCGGCGAATGGATTCAAGACACCAGCGTCATCATCGACCGGTTTGAACAAGAAATCCCGAGTAACCCCGTGGTCCCCACCGACCCGGTTCAACGCTTTGCCAGTCATTTGCTGGAGGCCTGGGGCGACGAGTGGTGGATCCCGATTGCCATGCACACCCGCTGGAACTACCCGGAAAACTACGCCCTCTTTGAGCACGATGCTGGCAAAGCCCTTTTGCCTTTTGCACCCCGATTTTTACAAAACAAAGCGGCAGCCAAACCGGCGCGGTTTTTAAAAAGCATGTTGCCGGGTGTCGGCATCACCCCTTCCCAGTACAACACCATGAACCGCTGGACCACACACATGCTGGATGCACTGGACGCCCATTTTGCGCAGCACGCCTTTTTGCTTGGCCAACGGCCCAGCCTGGGTGATTTTGGTTTGGTGGGCACCATGTACGGCCACCTGGGGCGCGACCCGTGGCCCAAGCGCGAGTTAATCGACCCACGCCCCCACTTAAAAGCCTGGTTGGCGCGCATGAGCAACCCGGCCCAGCATGCGCAAGGGGAATTGTTCGCCCCCGGCAACATGCCCGCCAGCCTTAACCCGGTGTGGCACTCTGTGCTGCATGAATTTGTGCCCATGGTGCAAAAAACCGGCGACCTGCTGTGCAAACTTGCCCAAGAACGCGGCTTGAACACCCGCCTGCCACGCAGCGTTGGCATGGTTGAAACCCGCATGGGCGACATGCCTTTCAAGCGCATGGGGCTGGGATACACCGTGTGGATGATGCAACGCGCCTTGGACTGTTACCGCGCCATGCCCAGGGACGAACAAACCGCGGTGGAACAGTGGTTGGCCCAACACCATGCCCGCGACCTGCTCAACATGAATTTGCCGCGCGTCGAACGCATTGCCCTCACCGTGGCAGTCACTGCACTGCCTTCAACCATGGAACAAGCAGCATGAATCAAACCGCAATCATCACAGGGGCGTCCTCAGGAATCGGCTTGGCCTTGGCCCTCGAAATGGGTCGCCAGGGTTACAACCTGGGCTTGACTGCCCGCCGCACCGACCGCCTGGAAGCGTTGGCTGAGCAACTCAAAGCCATGCCCAGCATGGCGGGCAAGCAAGTGGAATGGGCCGCCATGGATGTGCAAAAAACAGCCGACGTGCCCAAGGCCATGGCGCAACTCATCGGCCGATTTCCACAGGTGGACATTGTGGTAGCCAATGCCGGGGCCAACCAGCTCACAGGCGTGGGCAAAGGGCAACTTGCCGAACAACTCGACATGATCCAGACCAACCTGCTGGGTGCCGTCGCCACCGTGGATGCTGCCGCAGAGTACTTTCGGGCGCGCAAGGCTGGGCACATCGTCGGCATATCGTCCCTCGCATCCCTCACCCCCATCCCCAAGCAAGCCGCCTACTGCGCAACCAAAGCGGGATTCTCGATGTACTTGGATGCATCCGCCATTGAATTGCAGCGGTACAACATTCATGTGACCAAAATTTTGCCCGGCTTTGTAAAAACCGACATCGTCGACAACATGGAGCAGTTTCCTTTCCTGGTCTCGGCAGAACAGGCCGCTCGGGAAATGCTGCAACACATCCGCAAGCGCCGCAGCACGGGCGTGGTGCCAGGCTACCCCTGGCGTGCACTCAAACCCCTATTGGCCAACATGCCCAGCGGCATGTGGCGCTACATCAAAATGTAAGGAGCAGCCATGGCCGGCGAATTCACCTCCAGAGCAGTTCTTGCGGGCTTTGTGGCGGTGGCAGCCGGCATTGCCCTGCTGGAGTGGGCCAACCCCGAGCCCACCAGCCCCCAAACCGTGGTGCTCACCCCAGCCCACCGGGAGTTTGTTCGCCAGCAATTGAGCCAACCAGGCATGCCCACACCCAGCGATGCCGCGCTGGCGCATGCCATGGAGAATTACATCGAAGAGGAAGTGCTGTACCGCGAGGGCCTCAAGTTGGGCCTGGACCAGGACGACTTGATTGTTAAACGCCGCGTGGTTCAAAAAATGCGTTTTCTGCTGGAGGGCATGACCCCGCTGGAGCAACCCAGCAAAGCGCAACTGCAAGCCTATTTGGATGCCCATGCGGACCAATACCAAACAGGCCATGCGGTGCAGTTTGAGCATGTGTTTTTTAGCCGTGGCAAGCGGGGCGACGAGGCCTTGCTGCATGCTCGTCAACATCTCGCCCTGTTGGCAAACAAGCCCACCGCCATCGCAGGGGATCCATTCCCCCTGGACGCATCGCAAACCCCGGTGGACCACTTGCAACTGAACCGCGACCTGGGCAGTGCCCTGGTGCAACGCATTGTGCAATTGCCTGTGGGGCAATGGTCCGAGCCAATGAACTCTGCGCTGGGTGTGCACCTGGTGAAGGTGATTGAGCACCGAAAAGGCCGCACCATGACTGTGGAAGAAGCGGGAGAGAAACTGCGCGTGGATGTGATGGCCGCCCAACGCGAGGCCATGAATGACGCAGCACTGGCCACCATTCTAAGCAGCTACAGCGTGGAAGAGCGGCATGAATAAACAACGCCCTACCCGCAACCCGGACACCCTGGTTTGGCTCGCCCAAACCCTGCTCGGCCTGCTCATGATGCTGATGCTGGGCAACGCCCTGGCCCATGAAATGGGCACCAGCGCACTGCAATTGCGGGAGTTTTCTGCTGGGCAAGGCCAACTGGTTTTTAAGCGCAGCCAAGGCGCCGATGGCAGCATGGCCCCCATCGACTTTGCGTTTGAGCCCGCTTGCACGCTCACCCCGCTGGGCGTGGACACCTTGCACGACAACGAAGTGATACAAACAGCACGTTTTGAATGCGCTGGTCCCTTGGGTCAACACCGCCTGCGGGCCAGCGGTTTTGTGCGCCTCTCGCCCGACTTGATTGTTCGGGCAGATCTGCTGGACGGGCACACCGTGCACGGCGTGCTCACCCCACAGCGGCCCGGCATGGTCCTGAACAACACAGAACTTCCACTGCCCTGGACAAGTTATTTCAACATCGGTGTGGACCACCTGGTGTTTGGCCTGGACCATGTGCTCTTCATCACGGGGCTGTTTTTGCTGTGGCGCAAACAACAAGGCAAGGTGGCACAACTGGTGGGCCAGCTCACCTTGTTCACCTTGGGGCACAGCATCACGTTGGCACTGGTGGTGCTGGGCTGGCTGGTGGTGCCCACCCGCGCCATTGAGGCCTGGATAGCGCTCAGCGTGCTCTACCTGGCTGTGCAAATTGCATTGCCCCAACGCAGCAGCGCCACACGTGCTCACTGGGTGTTGATTGCCCTTTTTGGGCTCTTGCACGGATCGGGGTTTGCGCTGTCCATGGCCGACAAAGGATTTCCCGCCGATGCCCTTTGGCAAGCCTTGCTGGCCTTCAACCTGGGCATCGAGGCTGGCCAATTGGCCGTGGTTCTTGCCTTGCTTGCCGTGTTTTCACTGTTCAACAAACTCAACCGCAACACCGTGCCAAGGTTGGCACACCACACACTGCTCCTGTTGTTGGGGGGCTTTGCCTTGCACTGGACCATTCAACGAGTTGGCACTTATGTTTAATACTTTTTCGCTGCGAGCGATTGCCGCACTGGCCTTTCCCCTTGCACTGGCCGCCTGCCTGGGCAGCAGCAACGAGCCTGCAGCAAGCGCGCCACCCACCGGGGTCAATCCCAACGAGAACCCCGGCACGCCCCTCACCTGCAATGGCAGCACCAGCAACCGCAAGCAAGCGTATTTCGGTGACCTTCACATTCACACCAAACTGTCGTTTGATGCTTATTTTTTCAATTCCATCAATGGCCCGCGCGAAGCATACCGATATGCCCAAGGCGACCCGCAATTCCTGCCCTCCGGTGACGATCCCGACACCCCCATGCGGCGCATCCAGATTGACCGCCCTCTGGATTTTGCAGCCGTGACCGAACACGCCGAGCAACTGGGCACCTTCTCCAACCTGTGCGAAGCGCAAGGGCGCATCCCCGCAGGCACCAACCCGGCTTGCGATGTGTTTGGTGGATTTATCCGCGACAACGTGTCCGTGTTTATCACCGGCAATGTGCCGCTCTATTTGCAACTGGTCACCAGCGCGGGCAGCAACATCCCAAGCACCAACACCTGGCAACAAATTCAGCAAATCACCAACGAAGAGTACACACCCTGCAAATTCACCACCCTGCATGGCTATGAGTTTTCTTCCAACAAGGGCGGGCAAGTGCTCCACCGCAACGTGATTTTCCGCGACGCCAACGTGCCTGCCGATGTGGTGAGTTCGGTGCCACCCGTGCCCACCGACGACAACACCAACGACGAATGGATGCTGTTTGATGCCCTGCAAAGCGAATGCGTGGCCCGGGGCAACTGCGACGTGGTCACCATCCCACACAGCATGAACCAGAGCGATGGCCGATTTGTGCGTGCGCGCGACGCTGCCACCGGCCTGCCACCCGCGCGGGACAATGCGCCACTCACCAAAGCCGATGCCAACTTACGCCATGCCATGGACCGTGTGCTGGAGATTATTCAGCACAAAGGTGGCAGCGAGTGTTTGCTCGGCTTTAACCAGGGCCTGCAGGGCGAGGAAGGTTCAGGCTGTGGCTTCGAAGAATGGAAGACCCTGTGCCGTGGCCTGGCCAATGACCCGGCAGAGTGCAAAACCGTGTGCAAAGGCAAAGCCAGCGACCCCCTCTTTTGCCAGGTCAACAAAAACCAAGGCGCAGGCAAATCGATTCATGCGGCCGAGGCGTGCACCAACGCAGGCATTGGTGGATCCACCCCTGCAGATTGCACCGCCCCACTGGACTATGCACGCAACGTGATTGCCGAGGGCCAAGCGCTGAAACGAAAAGCCGGGGTGAACCCTTACGAGTATGGTTTTATTGGCTCCAGCGACACGCACAACGGCATTGCTGGCTACACCGACAAAGCCCAATTCGCACGCAACCCCGGGCATGGCGGTGTGCTGGACGATGAACCCGCCGAGGCCTTGGGACGTTGGGATTGCCGCCCCCAACCCCTGCCCACCGATCCCATCACCGGGTTCAAGCCTCCACTGAGCACCGACAACCCCAATGACCCCAGCAATTGCCGGGATCGGCATTTCAACCCGGTGGCATCCAACTTCACCCCAGGGGGTTTGGCGGGGGTGTGGGCGCGTGAAAACACCCGCGAAGAAATTTTTGCCGCACTCAAACGCCGCGAAACATTTGCCACCTCAGGCTCACGCATGCGGATCCGCACCCTGGCTTCCAGCAAACCCTTTCCAGGCAATATTTGCGACCAACTCGCCGCAGGGGCCAGCCCCATTGAGGAAGGCCGGGTCGATGGCGTGGCCATGGGTGGCAACCTCGTGGTGGACGGCAAAGGCCCTTACATCGTGGCCTACGCCTTGCAGGACCCAGGTGGTGCAGAACCCGGCACGCCACTGCAAAAACTGGAAATGATCAAAACCTGGGCGGATGGCCAAGGCGAGCGCCGCCAGCAATTGTTCACTTTGCTGGAAAACCGCAACGCCCCGCAACCCGCGCCCAATTGCGCCACTGAGCAGCGTGGCCCCGAGCAAATGTGCGCCGTGTTCCATGACCCCAACTTTGACCCCAAAACCGGCGCGGCCTATTACGCGCGGGCGCTTGAGAACAACACCTGCCGCTGGAACACACGCATCTGCGTGGCCAAGGGCGTGCAGTGCAATCTCATCAACCCAAACACCGGCACATTCCCGGCACAAAGTGGCTTTGCTGGCTACGAGGGATGCTGCGCCATTGAAGGCAGCCCCGGCAGTTACACCGGAGAGTTTCGAATGATCACGCAACAAGAGCGGGCCTGGAGCTCGCCAATCTGGGTAGAGGCCAAGCCATGAAAAAACGCAGTGGAATGATTGCCATCGGCGTGCTCTGCCTGGCCGCAGCAGCCCTGTACACGCAACGCCAACCCATCACCATGATGCTGGTGGAGGCCAACGCCACAAAACGCATGAACAGCAGCCTTGCAGACCAGCCCGATGGCCTGCATGTCGGCTTGTGCGGCACGGGGTCCCCGTTTCCAGACCCGCAGCGCGCAGCCCCTTGCACCGTGGTGGTGGCGGGCCGCATGGTGCTGCTGTTTGATGCAGGCGGCAGCGCAGCGCGTCAAATTGCCCGAATGAACTTGAACACGGGTCAAATCAGCCGGGTATTTCTTACCCACTTCCACTCCGACCACATCGATGGCTTGGGCGAACTCATGATGACCCGCTGGGCGCAAACCGTGAGCGATCAATCCTTGGTGGTGCATGGCCCCATGGGCGTGGCAGATGTGTTGCAAGGTTTGCAATTGGCATACCGGCAAGACACCCAATACCGCGTGGCGCACCACACCGAGCAAATCATGCCACCGCATCTGGCTGGGGCAAAGGCAGAGGCTTTCTTCATGCCCAACGCAGGCTTGCGCACCGTGTTTGAAGCGCCAGAAACACGGGTGGAAACATTTGCCGTAGACCACGGCCCAGTGAGCCCTGCGGTGGGTTACAAGGTCACTTACAAAGGCCGCAGCGTGGTGATCAGCGGCGACACCAAGCAATCCAACAACGTGGCCATGGCTGCGCAAGGCGCCGATTTGCTGGTGCACGAGGCACTCAATCCCGAGCTGGTGGGCACGCTTCAATCCATTGCAGCCCGCTCACAACGCAACAAGCTGGCAACTATTTTTGGCGACATCACCAATTACCACGCCACCCCCGTGGAAGTGGCGCAAACCGCCGCCCAAGCCAAAGTGAGTGCTGTGGTGTACACCCACATTGTGCCGCCACTGCCGCTGCCCACCTTGAAAGAGGCTTTTTTGGGCGACGCCGCCAAACACTACAGCGGCACACTGCGGATTGGGGAAGACGGAGACTGGATCAGCCTGCCGGCAGGCAGCACAGCCATTCAATTTGGCCGACGCTGGCTGCAATAATTTGGGCTACTGCCCCTGAAGCAAGGCCTCTTGCAGCAACCACAGGCGGTCTTGCCCCCAGGTCACCAACTCACCCACGCGGAAAGAGGGCACCCCCCACAAGCCCAGGGAGAACAGCAACTCCCGGTTGGTCTCGGCCTGGGCACGCCAATCTTCTTGCTGCAAGGCCAGCTCAGCATCCTCCCAGCGCAAGCCAGCGCGCTCGGCGATTTTGCGCAGACCTGCATCGCTGCCCGCATCCACGCCCTCCGCCCACACCCCCTGCATGTAACTCAACACAAAAGCCTGCCCCAAATCTTTGGAGATTGCCAAAGGCATCAAGGCCAAGCCCCGCTCGGCCGGTTTGCCCACCGGATCATTCAGGCGGCCAAATGGAATCCCGCGCGCATGGGCCTCGCGTGCCGTGTCATGCACAATGTATTGGCGCTTTGGCGGAGGCACCGGCAACCCCCGCATCACCATGGGCAACACAAACCGCAAGTTCACCTTCACACCCGTGAGCCGGGCCAGTTCAAAAACACGGGGCGCCACAATCGCCGAATACGGACTGCGGAATGAAAAGAAAAAGTCCAACTCAGTGGCACCAGTGGCATGCTGAGCCACCTTCAAATCCGGAATGAGCGGAAACAAAAAACCATGGCCCGGTTTGCGCGCAAGGCCCAATCCCCGCCAACGCTCTTCCAGGTGATACAGGCGGTCTATGCCCCAATACCACTCACCCTCGTAATACAGCATACCGCCCAAGTAATGCCCAAGCCGCTCGCGCAAGCGGTCTGCCCGGCTTTGGTGGTCCTGCAATTCACGCGCTGTGGCGGCGGGGCCATCCGGCAACGGCTTGCCCTGCCACAGGGTTTGAGTAATCGCATGCGCATCTTCCACAAACGCATCGGCCAGCACAGCATTGAGCAACAATAGACTGGCCTTCACCACGGCTGAAGAATCGGGTTGTGCGCCCGGGTCCGCAAAGGTGAGGCCCCAATACCTGGCCAAATGCCGTGCATCAACCCGGCTGTAATTGACCAACTTGCCACGCTCCGGGGCTGCCGCATCGGGGGGCGGGCTCACCAGGTGCACCTCCAAATGCACATCGTAGGCGGCCATCAATTTGCCCAGCACCTGCACCACCAAAGCGCTGTAGGGATCGTCCACCTGGTGAAAATACAGCACGGTGTGGGGCCTGCCCTGCTTCTCGCGAAGGCGCTCGGCCTGGGCACGCTTGGCCAACAACCGTTGGCGCGAGAGCATGCGCTGGGTGATGTGGGGCATCAGTAAGGTTTTTAGCGACATGGGCTCACCAGTTGGTCCGTTAAAACGGGGCCATGCACATGCGCCCTTGGCAGGATTTAATCACTAAATTTTACAGTGCGTCAACTTCTAGAAACAACAAAGATACAATCCCGCACACCATGAACCTGTCGACCGGCCGCTAAGGCACATCGCGGCGAATGGCCTCTGAAAAATTGCCACCGATTGGTGTGGCCAGTGCACGCTCCACAATGCGCCCTTTGCCGTGCAACTCACCAAAGCTGTGGCCACTTGCCAAGGCGCCTTGCTCAAAAGCGTACTCTGCAAAATAACCCGAGAGCAGCAGCCGATAATCCAAGGGCAGCCCGGGTGCAATTTGCCGCGCGATGTCAAACACCACCGTCGTGCAATTGCTGGTGAGCGTGTTGTAAAACTCAGGTTTTTCGGCCAGTGCGTTGGCCTTGTTCACATAGGCCATGAAGACCGTGCGCAATTGCTCTGGCGGCACATCCAGGCGATACAAATACACCTCTTCCCCACGCGCGTTGGTCCGTGTGCGCACAATGTCGGCCTCGTCAGCCGCCACCAAAATGGCCTCGTATTGCCTAAAAAACCCCTTCCATGCCGAAAACTGCTCGTGCCGCTCCTTGCGGATCTCCAGCGAAAACGTGATGTAACGCCCATCTGAAAATCCAAACGACACCAAGGTGTGCGCAATTTTTGGCCCCATCCAGTAAGACAGCAGCAAATCAGCCCGCTGCAGCGCATTCAAATCGTATTGGCGGGTCTCCCAACGCGGGGTGTAATCCGTCTCGCTGCGCCATTCAAAGTTGCGCACATGGTGCAGGGTCACTTGGCTGCCTTGCACGTCGGCCCGCAGCATGTGGGCCACATCATCGGCCCAATCCCGCGCGTGGCTTGGCTTTTGCAGCCCCCACCAAGCCGCAAATCCCGCCACCACCGCCAACGCAGCGTATCCAAACATACGCATCACCCCCGCAAACACGATTTGATGACCTCACAGGTTACTGCACCAATCATCTGCGGCGGCACAGATCGCTGTCAACGTCTCTACCTCACCACAAATCACGTATTGCGATAAACTTGGGTCAGCCGGGGCAATCGCCCCGTTGGTTCAACTACCCAAGGAATGCAGCATGAAACAAGCAAGTGCCACATTGATACGCAACCTCTTCACAGCCGCTGTACTCAGCCTGTCCAGCGTGGCCGCACAGGCCGCCAACACCGTGCCTGTACAAACCACCCAGGCGCCAGGGTTTTACCGCATGGCCGTGGGCGACACCGTGGTGACCGCGCTTTACGACGGTCACATCAACCTGGCGCCCGCCTTACTCAAAGGCTTGGACCAAAAGCAAATCCAATCCATGCTGGCCCGCATGTTTTTGCAAACCGACCCCGGCGTACAAACCGCTGTAAACGCCTACCTGGTTCACACACCCAACAACCTCGTGCTGGTGGATGCCGGCGCAGCCCAATGCTTTGGTCCCACACTGGGCAATGTGCTTAACAACCTCAAAGCCGCAGGCTACAAACCCGAGCAAGTGGACACTGTGTTGCTCACCCACATGCACCCCGACCATGTGTGCGGCCTGGTGGACGCCCAGGGACAAGCCGTGTTCACCAACGCCACCGTGCATGGCCCCAAAGGCGATGCCGATTTTTGGTTGAACGCCGAGGTGATGGCCAAAGCCCCCGAGGGCAACAAGCCATTTTTCCAAATGGCCCAAAAATCCCTCGCCCCCTACCAAGCCGCGGGCAAATTTAAAACCTTCGACAAAGCAGGCCCCGTGTTGGACGGTTTTGCCGTGGTGCCCACCCCTGGACACACCCCCGGGCACAGCTCCTTCTTGCTGACAAGTGGCAAGGCCAAGATGCTGATTTGGGGCGATGTGCTGCACTCACACGCCGTGCAATTTGCAAAACCCGATGTCACCATCGAATTTGACACCGACAGCAAACAAGCCATTGCCTCACGCAAAGCCTCGCTGGCCGACCTCGCCAAAAACGGCTGGCTGGTGGCAGCCTCTCACCTGCCCTTCCCCGGCATTGGTCATGTGGCGACCGAAGGCAAAGCCTACCGTTATGTGCCAATTGAGTTTGGGCCGGTGAACACCGCCAACAAGTAACCCCTTGCAGGAGAGGCCCATGCAATATGTCGTGATCGCAGCCCTGGTGCTGGTCGCCGCCATACACCTCACACCCGGCGTTGGCATGCTTGGCCCAGCGCGATTGCAAACCTTGTATGGGCTCGACCTGACCGAGCCCAACATCCAATTGCTCATGCGCCACCGCGCGGTGCTGTTTGCCATGCTGGGCGCATTTTTACTGGCCTGCGCATTCAAGCCCGAATGGCGCTTGGCAGGCCTGCTGGTGGGCCTGGTGAGTGTGCTCGGGTTTCTCTTGCTGGCAAAACTCGGGGCCTCGGCCTACACTGCAGAAATTGAACGCGTGGTCAAAGTGGATTGGGTGGCCCTGGGGCTGCTGGTGCTTGGCCTGCTAGCGCATTGGAGAAGCTCAACGTGAACACCACCGGCATGCCACTGTTTCCACTGGGATCTGTGCTGTTTCCCGACGGGGCATTGCCCTTGCAAATTTTTGAAGTGCGTTACCTCAACCTCATCAAGCGCTGTGTGCAAACCAATGCACCATTTGGAGTAATCAGCCTGCTCGACGGCAACGAAGTGCGCCGCCCTGGCGAGCAAATCAGCTTGGCAAAATACGGCACACTGGCCCGCATTGAACACTTCGAAGAAGTCAGCCCAGCGCTGTTCAAAATTCAATGCATTGGCACCCAGCGGTTTGAGCTGCACAGCGCCCTGCAAGAAACTGCTGGTTTATGGATGGGGCAAATCAGTGTGCTTGAAAAAGACCCGCACGTGCCCGTGCCAGAGGACTTGCAAGAGGCCGCCAAACAGCTTGAAAAGCTCATGGAACAAGTGGCACTGCAAGGCATCCCCGACGAGCAAATGCCATTTCAGCCCCCTTACCATTTTGATGATTGCGGTTGGGTGGCCAACCGCTGGGCCGAGCTGATGCCCCTGAACAAAGCCACAAAGCTGCAACTGCTCGCGCTCAACAACCCCCTGCTCCGGCTGGAGCTGATCAACGACACACTGCATGCCCAAGGCATGTTGTAGGAAAAAACCATGAAAAACTTCAAGAACAAAGTGGTGGTGGTCACTGGCGCAGCGTCGGGCATGGGCCGCGCATACGCCCTCATGTTTGCACGCGAGGGCAGCCACCTTGCCCTGTGCGATTACGCCGCCGAAGGGCTAGAGCAGACCATCGCCATGGTCAAAGCGCAACACCCCAACACCCGCATGTTTCATCAAGTGCTGGACGTGTCCAGCAAACAAGCCGTTTACACCTTTGCCACACAAAGCAAAGCCGCGTTGGGCAACGCCTGCATCGTGATCAACAACGCCGGTGTGAGTGGCGAGGGTGCCCCAGTGTGGGCCATGGGCGACGCCAGCTACGAGCGTGTGATGGGCATCAATTTTTGGGGCGTGGTGTATGGCACACGCGCTTTCTTGCCCCAATTGATCGAAGCCAAAGAAGGGGCGATTGTGAACGTGTCCAGCGTGTTTGGATTGGTGGGCACCCCCAACAACTCCGACTACTGCGCCAGCAAATTTGCAGTGCGTGGTTTCACAGAATCACTCGCTGTGGAATTGAACCGCAGCAACATTCAAGTGCACCTGGTGCACCCGGGTGGCATCAACACCAACATTGCGTCCCAGGCCAAACACGAAAAATTTGCACGAAAATTTTTAACCACACCGCCCGAAGACATCGTCGAAGTGGTGCGCAAATGCATTGTGAGCAACGAGCCCCGGATTGTGTACGGCAACAACGCAGCACGCATTTGGTGGGGCGCGCGCTTTGTGCCCTTCAAAGCCCTGCGCAAAGTGCTTTGGCAGCAAATGGGCCCCACGCTAGACCCTGCGCCTTACAAAGACGTTCTGTAAAGGCACAGGCATGAGCACAAGCAACCGTGTCCCCGTGCTCACGCTCCAAACCGCGGCCGCGTGCGCACGCCAAAATCGCCCAGCCAACCTGGAAACAGACACCCTGGAACTGCCGCCACACCTGCATGCCCAAGCCGACATGTTTGTGGCCCGCGTGCATGGCGACACCATGGACAAACGCATCCCGCCCGGCGCCTTGTGCCTGTTTCGCTTCAATCCGCAAGGCGCGCGCAATGGCAAAATTTTGTTGGTGCAACACCCCAACATTCCAACCAGCGAGCAAGACGCGCACTGCGTTTTAAAGCGCTACAAAATCCACAAAGAAGCAGACGAACAAGGCCACCTGCACACCATGGTGTGGCTGTGCCCAGAATCCCGCAACCCCGCGCACCAAACCTTTGCGATGCGCGCAGAAGAAGCCGAGCACATGCTGGTGGTGGCCGAATTCATGGGCGTGGTGCAAGCCGGGGCCTAAGCCTGCTGGGCAAACGTTTTCAGCTGTTTGGCACGCACCAACAAATACAAGGCAAAGCCCACAGCAACACCTGGCACCACACCAAGCAGCAAACAAATCCAGCCATGCCGCACCTTGTGCACCTTGGCCTCGTGCCACACCCACGCCGCCAAAATGAACCAACACACAATCACATCGGTGGAATAACCCGTGGAATACGGATTCACAAAGCCAGCAGCAAACGCGCCCCACACATCCGGATTTTCAATCAGCGGGGGGATAACCACCCATGCAAAAAACACACTAAAAAAAACAATCGCAGCACACAAAACAACCTTCAAAACATGCTCTGGCATAGAACTTTCCCCTCACATCGCCTGCTTAAAATCTCAAAAAAGGGACGGCTTGCCCCAACGTTTTTCTAGTGCACCAGAAGCAGCTGACTTCAGCAACTTCTGAAAGCTCGGGCACGCGGCATGATTGGTCGCTGGGCACTGTGCGGCATGCCTCAAACCTTTGCTGATGGCTTTCAAACGCCGGACTTTGGCATCGAGCTCTTCGGCCTTTGAGGCCAACAGTGCACGGTCAATGTCAGGGGGGCCATTTGGAGTCAACATGGAGCGAATTTCTTCCAAAGAAAAACCCGCACCCTGTCCCAGAGCGATCAATGCCAAACGGTCAAACACAGATGGGGCAAACTTCCTTCGCTCACCTTTCTCACTGAACGCCTGTATCAAACCCATTTTCTCGTAGTACCGCAGCGCCGATGCCGGTACACCACTTTGTTTGCTGACTTGAGAAATATCCAAAAAAAACCCTTGACTTAAAGTTGACTTCAACTTTTACAGTGCACCCATGGACTGATTTCGTCAAGCATCCGGAGAAACATGTGAATACACCAAGCATTTTTTTACAAATTGCACTAATTGGGACTGGGGCCACTTTGATCATGGATATGTGGTTACAAGTATTGAAGCGACTCGGGCAGCCCACCTTGAACTTTGCCATGGTGGGCCGCTGGGCGGGCCACTGCAGTCGGGGAACGTTTCGACACGTCTCCATTGCCAAAGCCCCGCCAATCCATCATGAATTGCTCTTGGGCTGGGCAATCCATTACGCCACGGGCATTGCATTTGCCGCCTTGCCAATTGCATTCACAAGCCCCGCGTGGTTACTGGCGCCAACCCCTGCTCCAGCGCTACTCACAGGTTTGGGGACAGTGCTCATCCCATTTATGCTGATGCAACCAGCCATGGGCCTTGGTGTGGCCTCTGCAAAAACACCAACACCGACTGCAAACCGCATACGCAGCATTGTCAACCACTCCGTGTTTGGGGTGGGGTTGTACATCTCCGCGTTACTCAACTCATCCATCGCACATTAAATGCAAGGAGAATTCCACATGATTCCGAAACGTTTTGCCTCTTTACTTTTTAGCCTTATTTTGTCGGGATTGATGTCACTGCTAGTCTCGGGCATATCCACATTTCGCGCGGTGGGAATGACTCCAGAGACGGTAATACTATGGCTTTCCGCTTGGCCAATGGCTTGGCTTCTGGCCTGCCCAGCGGTCATGGTGGTTGCGCCACTGACGCGAAAGCTGGTCGACAAACTAACAGGCTAATCAAGTTCAGTGAGGTCGGCTAAAATGGCCGCGTGGGCGAGGAGCCCCGCTGGCCAATACAGCAGGTTTAACGCCGATTGGTCAACATCACGCCCGCCACCGTCACTGCACCACCCACCAGCATCGAAATTAAAATACTTTCACCCAACAGCACCGCCGCCAACACCACACCAAACACCGGCACCAAATTGGTAAACACCGCCGTGCGCGACGGCCCCACCGCACGCACCCCCTCGTAGTACCAAACAAAGGCCACCACGGTGCCAAATGCGCCCAGGTACAGCAGTGCAAGCCACACGGTCCATGGCACA
>DASUDK010000158.1:0-22186 GCA_036275655.1 Limnobacter sp.
CCTTCAGCAAGGGTTTTTGAATTTCACCATGCTTGGCCGCGCCATGATTTCCGAGAACGGCCTGTGCACACACCCTGCGTTTCAGGTCAAAGGGCAGTGTGTGATAGACCGCAGCACGCTGTTTTATGACGGCAATTCGCAGGGCGGCATCAACGGCGGGCCTGTCACGGCGGTGTCGCCCGACATTGACTCCGCCACCCTGGGCGTGCCCGGCATGGCGTACTCCACACTGTTGCAACGTTCCGTGGATTTTGCACCTTACGCACCAGCGTTTTACAACGCATACCCCGCGTCTTTGGATCAGCAGTTCATTCTCTCGCTCATCCAAATGTTGTGGGACAGGGGTGAGAACAATGGCTATGCCTGGAGCCTGGCACCTGGCCGGGCCTTGCCTGGCACCAAGCCCAACAAGCGGGTGTTGCTCATTCCCGCTTTTGCGGATCACCAGGTGTACATGAACACCGCAGAAATCATGGCCCGCACCATCCAGGCCCCGCTGCAATGCCCAGCGGTTGTGGGCGGACCTTCGCCACAGCGTGGGCCCGCCGTGCTCAAGCAAGTTCACCCTGCGGTGCGTGCGGAGCAGCAGCAGTTCCCGTTGGTGTCGTTTGGTCGCAGGCACCCGGATGACCACCCGTATTTTGGGTTGCCTTGCATCCGGAAGTATCCGCACACCGGCAATGCGCTCACCGTGTGGGACAGCGGCCCGCGCACCAACGCCGACGGCTCTGAAAACCCCAACGGCAGCGCGCCTCCACCCTTGGACAATCGCCCCATGGCAGACGGTTACGGGGCAGACCCCCATGGCCACCCACGCAATGAAGAAAAGAACATGGACATGAAGTCCGCCTTCCTCACGCGGGGTGGTGCCTTGATTGATGTGTGCAACGGATTGCCCTGCGCATCCCGGGGATTCAACCCCGCGCTGAAATGAGGAAGCTGAACATGATACAAATTCGATCGATCGGCCTTGGTTTGGCTGCCGTGGTCTTGTCGGCCTGCATGGGCGATGGCAACAACCCGTTTGTGGAGCCCGGCCGAACAGGCGGCAACGAGGTGGACAATCCGGTGATTGTGGATCCACCACCGCCCCCACCACCCCCTCCCGTGGTGGATGGGCCACGCTTGGATGTGTCCCATTTCCGCGCAGCATCGGCCAAGCGCCGCATCGACCCCACACCTGCACAGTTGCAAGGTGTGGTGGTGAGCGGCACGCCTGTGGTGGGCAAGTTGCAGCAATTCAACTTGGGGGGGTATGGCGGGTTCGATTTCAATGGCCCTGAGGATGTGGTGAATTTCGACATTGGAGGCCCGCCCGCCAGCGGGATTGGTGATGGCACTTTTGTGCGGGTCTTCATGATTGAAGACAAAGCCGAGCCCGCCAACCGTTTGGTGTTTGTCACCATGGATGCGATTGGCGCAGGCAATGTGATTCAAAACCGTCTCAAAGCGGCGGTGGCACAAGCGGCCAACACCCAGCCCGACAATGTGTTGTTTGCACAAACCCACACCCACTCCGGGGCGGATCTGCAGGGCCTGTGGGGCGGGGTGCCCAACAGTTGGCTGGATTGTGCACAAGCCGACCCCGCCCAAGCCTGCGACCCCAGTGTGCAACCCGGGCTTTACCAATTGGCTGCACAAGCCACGCAAGAGGCACTGGCCAATCTGGAGCCAGCGGAACTGCGCTACGGGCAAACTTTGTTGGAGGGCGAGGCGCGCTTGAACAACTTTCGCCGATGCGACCCCGAGGACATGCGCACCCCCGATCCACACATGACCCTGCTGCAAGCGCGCGCAAGCAATGGCAAGGTGTTGGGTGCGGTGTTGAATTATTCAGCACACCCCACCGTGCTGGGCTTGAGCAACCGATTGGTGCACACCGACTGGGTGGGTGGTGCCTTGCGCACCCTGGAGAGCAACTTCAAATCCACCGTGTTGTACTACAACGGGGCGATTGCAGATTCTTCTCCGCGTGCGCCTGGCGGCGAGGACCCCTACGAGCGCGCCAATGCCTTGGGAGTGCAGGTGGCTCAAGCCGCACTGGCTGGCATGGCCAACCCCGTGGTGCTAAAAAATGGCATGCAGTTGCAACATGCAAATGCCTTGTTGCCTGTGACCAACCCCTTGTTTGTTGGCGCTGGTGGTTTGCGCAGTTTCAACGGGTATTACAACTTCACCCCGGCTGGCGAAACCCTGGCGCAGGTGCCTGGTTACAACAACCTGCCGCAAACCGCTTTGTATGCGCAAACGGCGGTGAGCCGTATTCGTTTGGGGCAGGGGGATTCGCCACAAAGCACTTTGGAAATGGTGAGTATTCCTGGCGAAGGCTCACGCGGCTTGGCCGACGCCCTGCGCGCGCGTTCTGAGAGTCCGATGATGTTGCTGGGTTTGACCCACAATTCTTTGGGCTATATTTTGACCGAACAAGAATTTGGCGGGGGCTTGTTTGAGTGCCAATCGTTTTACGAAGAAACTGTGTCGCTGGGGCCGCTCACAACCCCAGCGTTGAATCAACAGGCTTACAACGTGTTGTTTGCGCAGTGACCGCGCTTGATTTCTAACATGGCAGACCCCATCATCAACGTGCCTCACCCACGTTGTTTGCGGAATGCGCCATGTCCCTTTTTGAAACCACCGAACTGCTTGTGTTTGTGAATGTACTCCTGCAGCAGTTGGGGGCGCCTGTGCCCGCGGTGCCAACCCTGATTGTGTCGGCAGGATTGTCCGGCAGTCTGCCAGGCGTCTTGTTGTTGGGGGTGTTGGCCATGTTCGCCTCCTTGATCGCCGATTGGGCTTGGTATGTGGCTGGGCGCTTCTATGGGTACAAGGTGTTGGCAGGGTTATGTCGCCTGTCGCTCAACCCCGAGTCATGCGTTAGCCAAACCGAGAACAAATTCCGATTGTGGGGCCCCTGGTCTTTGGTGGTGGCCAAATTCATTCCCGGTTTTTCAACGGTGGCCCCACCCATCGCCGGGGCTGTGCGCATGCCAGTTTGGCAATTCACATTGGCCTCGGCACTGGGCGCGTTTGTGTGGGCCATGGCGGCATTGCTCACGGGGTGGCTGTTCCAGGATGAGGTGCAATGGGTGTTGCAGGAAATGCAAAAGAACCTCTTTTCTTTCCTGGTGTTGGCCGGGTTGTTGGTGGGGGCCTGGCTGTTGTGGAAATTGTCACGTCGCTATGCCTTTCAGGCGCGCCTGCGTTTGCCCAAGCTGCCGGCCCACGAGGTGTTGGCCATGGTGCGGCAGGGAGACTCCCGCCTGCGCTTGTTGGATCTTCGGCCCTCGGTGATCCAAGAGGCCGAACCCTTGGCTGGCTGGCTGCCAGCGACGCCCGACAGCGCTGTGCAACTGGCCGCACAATGGCCCAAGCACGACCTCATCATCACCATGTGCGCTTGCCCAGACGATGTGACCGCCAGCCATGTGGCGCATGCCTTGCAAACGGCGGGCTTTTTAAATGCCAAGGCCATGCAGGGCGGTTACAACGCCTGGGTGGAATTGCAACAGGGCAGCAGACCCTGATCGCAACCAACTTTTTCAATCGATTTGCATCCAAGCGCAAGCCGCGCGTGTTGGCCTCGTGTAACTTTCCGAGGGCATGCAGCGAACTGGTTTGCACGCCTGCGGTGTGGGTTGCACACCGGCTTTATTTGAGTATTTCTGGAGTATTTGATGACACGCATGCTTCGTTCTTTGATATTTGCCCTAGGGTTTTCTGGTTTTGCCGTGGTGGCCCCTCATGCGGCTGCCCAAGAGGTGATTCAATTTGGTGTGGGCTTGTACCAGCCTGACAAAGACAAAAACGACGCCACTTACACCCCGCTGGCGCAATACCTGGAAAAAAAACTGGGCAAACCCGTCAAACTGCGCACGGTGAGCACCTGGGAGGGTTTGGCCAAATCGTTGGCCAATGGCGAGACTGACATCGCCCTGATGGGTCCCTGGGGTTATGTGTTGGCCAACAATGAGGCACGCGCTCAGGCCGTTGCCACCATCGAGTACGAAGGCAAGCCAGAGTATTTTGGCATCATGGTCACCAATCCCAAAAGTGGCATCAACAGCGTGGCCGACCTCAAGGGCAAAACCTTTGCCTTTGGCGACAAGGGTTCCACCTCGGGCTATCTCATCCCCTTTCACTTTTTCCAAAAGCAGGGCATCAATCCAGACACCTATTTTTCGAAGGTGATCAACACCAGCCACCAGGCCATTCAAACCCAGGTCACCCAGGGGGCGATTGATGCCGGAGCCGATTACAACCGCAACCGCGATGCCATGATTGCCGATGGCTTGATCAAGGCCGAGGATTCCAAAATCATCTGGACCTCTGACCCATTGCCCAACGATGCGTTTGCCGTGAGCGCAAAGCTGTTTGAAGACAAAGCTTTTGTGGCCAAACTGCAAGAGGCCTTGGTGGGCATTGGTGCTGAACTCAAAAAACAGCCCAATTTGTTGCCACCGCGTTACACCGGTTTTGCCAAAAAAGACAACAGCTACTACAAGCCCATCCGTGACGCGGGGTTGGCCACCGGCCGCCTTCAGCCCAAATAAATTCAACATCGGCATGTCATGAATTGGTTGCAGTTCAAGCGCAGGCTACAAGGCCGGCTCGGGTTTTCCGGGCTGGTTTTTTTGTATGCCCTGGTCGTCGCGGCTTGCGTGTATAGCCTGGCCAGTGCGGGTGACCTCACTGGTGGGCGAAACCCTTGGGCCAATTTTTTAAAAACCGCCACCGAGTTTGCACGCCCAAGTTTTGTGGATGTGTGGCTTGGCGACCCAGCGTATGAATACAAAAGCGACGACGGCACTGTGCTGCGCGTGGAAAACCGTCAAGAAGTAGAAAAGCAATGGTTGACCCAGCTGGCCAAGGCCACTTGGGTCACCTTCAAGATTGCCACCTTGGGCTCATTGCTGGGCGCTTTGCTGGCACTGCCTTTTGCGGTGTTGAGTGCCAAAAATATTCGTGCACCCAGGCCGCTGGCCCTGTTGAGCCGTTTGGTGCTGGATGCCTCCCGCTCCATTCACACCTTGGTGTTTGGTTTGGTGTTGGTTGGCATCGTGGGCTTGGGCCCCACCGCGGGTATTCTGGCCATCGCTTTTCACAGCCTTGGCACCTATGGCAAGTTGTTTGCCGAATCCATTGAAACTCTCGACATGGCCGCCATTGAGGCTGTGCGCGGTGTGGGGGCCAGTCCTTCACAAACATTTTTTTGGTCGGTGTGGCCCAGCGTGTTGCCCCAGTGGGTGAGCAGCCATTTGTACATTTGGGAATACAACATCCGGGATTCCACCATTCTTGGCCTGATTGGGGCAGGTGGTTTGGGCTTGCTGATTTCCGAGTCGGTGTCGCTGTTTCAGTGGGGGCGTTTGGCGTCCATTTTGTTGGTGGTGGTGTTGATGGTGTCAGTGTTTGACGCATTGAGCCGCCGCATCCGGAGTGCCTTGTTGTGAGCGTCTCAACCCCTTGCATTCAAATCGAGCAATTGCGCGTGGTTGCAGGCACACGATGCATTCTGGAGGTGCCACACCTCACTATCGCTCACGGCGAAAAGATCGCCATTTTGGGCCGCAACGGCGCCGGCAAATCCACACTGCTGCGTTGTCTCAATGGTTTTGTAAAACCAGCCGGTGGGCTGGTCAACGTCAACGGCCATGGCGTGTTTCCCCTGCGGCGGGAAAAAGACCTGCGGGTGGTGCGTGCCCAGGTGGGGCAGGTGCTGCAGGGTTTGCACCTGGTGGCGCGCCTCACCGCCCTGGAAAACGTGTTGGTGGGTGGGTTGGCCCGCATGCCCACGTTGCGCAGTTGGATGCGTCTTTTTACCCACGCTGAAATTGAGCAGGCCAGGGCGGCGCTGCAGGCGGTGGGCATGGCTGGCATGGCCAACAAACGGGCCGATCAACTCTCTGGCGGGGAGCGCCAAAAGGTGGCCATTGCGCGCATGTTGATGCAAAGGCCCAGCCTGGTGCTGGCCGATGAGCCGACCGCCGCCTTGGACCCCACCGCGGCCGATGAGGTGTGCCAGTTGCTGCTTAAATCGGCAGAACGTGCAACTTTGATCACAGTGGTGCACAATACAAAGCTAGTACCGCTGCTGAGCCACCGGGTGTTGGGCCTGAGAGCGGGCCGCGTTGTGCTGGATTGCAATAGCAGCGCTCTGAATCAACACCAGTTGGATGCGTTGTACGAGTAATTCACCATGCGCAGTAAAAATCCTGGTCGGCATTGCCCCATCCGTTATCGCTACGGCCCCATTCGCATTGCCAATGCCTCCGAGGCACCCTGCAATGTGCTGTATGTGGTGGGCGGTTTGTACGGCAATCCCTACGCGCTCGATGCGATTGAACACATGGCTGCGCAAGAAAAAGACCGCGTGCGAATTTGCTTCAACGGCGACTTCAACTGGTTCAACACCGAGCCGGTGTTGTTTGCGAAAATCAACGAACGCGTGCTTCGGCACGATTGCGTGTTGGGCAATGTGGAAGCCGAACTGGGCGAACCCCTGGAGGCACCAGATTGCGGTTGCAGTTATCCCGACGATGTGGACCAGTCCGTGGTGGATCGATCCAACCTCATTCACACCGCCCTCAAAGAAGTTGCCCAGGCCCAGCCCGAGTTGCTGGAGGCTTTGCTCAAAAAGCCCTATTTTGCCCGCTACAAAGTGGGCCATGTGCGGGTGGGCGTGGTCCATGGGGATGCAGAATCCTTGGCGGGTTGGCGGTTCGATCCAGCGCATTTGCAAAATCCCGATGAAGCCCCGTGGCGCAGGGAGATGTTCTCCACCGCGCAGGTGGAGGTGTTTGCCAGCAGCCACACCTGCACGGCCGCTTTTCATCAGGAGCCTTTGCAAAACGGCAAAGTGGGCATTGTGAGCAACAACGGCGCAGCGGGCATGCCCAGCGCGCCGGGCAGCCTTGACGGCTTATTCACCCGGGTGGCAGTTAAACCACTTGCCAACGAAGCACTTGTTCACAAGCGCGAATCGTTGGGCGGCGTTTGGGTGGAGCAAGTTCGCGTCAAAATTCAGCAAAAGCAGTGGGAGCAACACTTTTTGCAGCAATGGCCACAAGGCAGCGCGGCTTACACCTCTTACTTCAAAAGAATCACCGAAGGGGCGTGAGCCCCCCCGCTCAGCAGCAGGCCACCTCGCCATCGGAGCGTGGGTCCGCCGCGCCTTCCATCACGCCATTGGGGTGGCGCACCACAGCGCCTGCGTGTCCCATGGTGTCGCTGAATGCCTCCGGCAACACCTCGAGCACATGCCCCGCCTCCCGCAGTTGTTGCACCAATTGTGCATCAAACCGATTCTCCAGTTTGAGCGTGGTGCTTTGCTCCCCCCAAGTGCGGCCCAGCAACCAGCGGGGCGCGGTGATTGCTTGCTGCAAGGGTTGCTTAAACAGCCCATAGCGGCTGAACACCGCCGCCTGGGTTTGTGGCTGCCCCTCACCGCCCATGGTGCCGTACACCATGCTGCGTCCATCTTTAAATCGGGCCATGGCGGGGTTGAGGGTGTGGAAAGGTTTGCGGCCAGGCTCGAGGCGGTGCAGGGCGTTTTCTTGTAAAGAAAAACCGATGCCCCGGTTTTGCCACATCACGCCGGTGGACGGGCACACCACCCCAGCGCCAAACTCCCAGAACACGCTTTGAATAAAGCTGGCGGTGCGGCCCTCGCTGTCGATGCAGCCCATCCAGATGGTGTCGCCTTGCCAGGGGTCTTGTGGCCAGGGCAGGGCTGTTGTCATGTCGATGTGTTTGGCGCGCGCGGCCAGGGCCTCACGGCTCAAAAAATCGCTGGGATTGACTGTCATGTAAGCGGGGTCGGTGCAATACCGGTCGCGCACCAAAAAGGCCTGTTTGGTGCTCTCCACCAAGCCATGCAGGTGCGCAAATCCCTCGGCCTGTTGCACGCCCAGGGCATCAAACATGCCCAATATCATCAGCGAGGCCATGCCCTGCGTGGGCGGAATCATGTTGTACACCGTGCTGTTGTTCAGCTCGGTTTGCAAGGGCGTCACCAGTTGCGCATGGTGCCTGTTCAAATCACTCAAGGCGATCGGGCTGCCCACACGGGCCAGGTCGTGCGCCATGGCTTGAGCCAACTCGCCCCGATAAAAATCATCCAAACCTACCCGCCCCAGTTGCGCCAGCGTTGCCGCCAATGCAGGCTGACGAATCACATCGCCTTCTTGCGGAGCCTGGCCATTGATCAACATGTGCTCAGCAAAGCCCGGCATGGGGGCCAGTTCGTCAAATTTGAGGCGACTCAAACGCGCCTGGCTGCTGCTCACCACCAAGCCCTCGCGCGCGTGTGTCACGGCATCTTCCATCAGTCGGGTGGTTGGCAGCCTGCCGCCCCATTGCTGTGCAATGTCCAGCGCTTTGCGCCAGCCATCCACCGTGCCTGCCACGGTGAGTGCGGCCAAGGGCCCACGGTTGGGAATGGACTGCAAACCTTGCTCGGTGTAAAACCGCCGGGTGGCTTTGGCGGCTGCTTTGCCGCAGGCATCAATGCCGATGGGCGCTTTGCCAGGCTCGCTGAGCAACCAAAAACCGTCTCCGCCTATGGAGTTCATGTGGGGGTACACCACGGCAATCGTGGCGGCTGCCGCAACCATGGCTTCGGCTGCGTTGCCACCTTCTTTCAACACATCTCGACCCGCTTGGGCCGCCAGGTGATGTGGGGCAACAAATACGCCACCGAGGGCACGCTTGGTATGAATCATGGTTGTTGTGCTCCTTGCTTATGCTGCGAAAAGCGACGCCAGTTTGGCGACCGCCACCGCGGTGTCTTCGTCCACGGGGTGACCGCAATTGATCCGCAGGCAGTGTTTGTACAAACCGCTGGCAGAAAACACATGCCCGGGCATGAATGCGGTTTTTTTTGCAATCGCTTTTTGAAATAGCGCGCCAGTGTCGATGTGCTTGGGCAATTCAACCCAGAGCACAAAGCCACCTTTGGGCTCAGACACGCGGGTGCCCTCGGGGAAGTGTTTCAGAATCAGTGCGCTCATGGCGCGCACCTGGGTTTCAAATTGCTGCCGCAGGCTGCGCAAATGCCGTTCAAAAGAGCCTTTTTCAAGGTAATGGGCCACAGCCATTTGCGTCAACGGGTTGGTGGACCCGCTTAAAATTCTTTTGCGCGCCAACAATTGGTTTGCATAACGTCCAGCTGCCACGTAGCCCAGGCGCAGTGCTGGGCTCAAGGATTTTGAAAAAGACCCGCACATGATGACGCGGTCGCTTTGCCGAAATGATTTAAGCTGCCGCGGGCGAAAGCGTTCAAAGTACAAGTCGGCATACACATTGTCTTCCACAATCGGGAAGTCGTATTGCTCGGCCAGATCAAGCAGTTTTTTTCGGTTGGCATCGGGCATCACAGAGCCCATGGGATTGCTGGCCGTGGGGCAAACAATACAGGCTGCGATTCGGGTTTTTTTCAATGCAATTTCCAGCGCCTCCAGCGACATGCCAGTGTCCGGGCTGCTGGGGATTTCCAGCGCCCGCAAGCCCATGGATTCAATCAGTTGCAACAGCAGGTAGTAGCCTGGGGATTCCACAGCCACAACGTCGTTGTGCCTGGCCACGGTGTGCAAGGCCAGGCTCAATGCTTCTGTGCAACCATCGGTCACCAGGAGTTCGTCTTTGCGCAGGCGCATGCCCATCCATTCAAAGCGTTGCTGAAGCTGTTGCACCAGCGCTGCTTGGTTGGGTTCCACGTGGCTGGCTTGCGCCAGGAGTTCGGGGCGTGTGCGGTTGACCGTGGCGTAGCTGCGTCGCAGGCTTGCAATCGGCAACAGGGTGGTGGCCGGGAATGCAACACCCAAGGGCGCAACATCTGCACGCATGCAATTTTTAAGCAGCATGCTGATTTGGTCTGCAACGTCCAGGTTGATGGGTGGATCCAGGGCAATCGAATTGGGTGCCTGGGTGCACATTTGCCGCTGGGGTGCGGTGGGCATTTGCACGTAGTAGCCCGATTTGGGCACTGGTTGCACAAAGCCGCGGTCTTCCAGCAGGTTCAAGGCTTTTTGCACGGTGTCGATGGAGTAGTGCCATTGCTCCGAAAGTTTGCGAATGGAAGGCAACTTGTAGCCCGCCACAAACTGCTGGCCCTCAATCATGCCTTGGATGGTGAGCGCAAGCTGCTCGTATTTGCAGGTGTCATTGGCCATGGCTCAAGCCTCGCTGTCTTGCTTGAGGCGCCACACCATGAACACGCCAGCCACCATGAGTGCTGCCGCCATGTAGAGCGAGCCGCGGTATGTGCCGGTCTTCTCGGCAATCACGCCTGCAATCGCAGGCGCTGCAATTTGCGACACACCGTAACTCAAGGTCATGCGGGCCATCGCTTTGCTGGGGTTGTGTGGAAATTTGCGGCCTGCAATGCTCAGCGTGAGATTAACAATGCCCGCAAAGGTGCCGCCAAATAACACGGCGCTCAGCATGTTGGCCCAATAGCCATCCACCAGCGCAGCCATCAATATGGAAACAATTTGAAGCACATAGGCCGCCACCAAGGCCTCAAATACCCCAGTGAGCCTGGCCACCCGGTCCCAGATGAATGTGGAAGGCATGGCCGCCAGACCCACCACCACCCACACCCATGGTCCTTGGCCTTTGAGTTCGGGCAGGGTTTCGGCAATGGCCACAATAAACGTGGCGCTGATCACATAGCCAAACCCGGCACAAAAGTAGGCGCCCACCATGAGGCGCATCCACCGTGCACTGGGGGGGGCCACTTCGTCCACCGCCGCTTGCGGGCTACCCGCCTTGGCGGGTTTGGGCATCCAGACCCAAGCGGGTATAAAAAACACCACGCCCAAGGCGCCCAGTGCCCACCACTGTTGATCCCACTGCAGGTGGTCCACCATCGCCATCACCGCCAGGCCAGAGAGCACCAAACCCATGCCGGCCCCGGCAAAATGCAAGCCAAGCTCTGTTTTAAGCCCTTGGCGAGCAAGCCAATTCATGATGAGCCCCGAGGCGATCAACATGCCTGCGGTGCTGGAAACGCCCGACACAAAACGCAACACCACCCAGGCTGTTACATCGGTGGTCAAGCCCATGCCAACCGTGCTCAACACAGCCACCACCAGCCCAATCCTGTACATGATGTATTTCATCTCCAGGTTGGCCAGGGTCGATGCAAGCAGCGCGCCTGTGATGTAGCCCATGTAATTCACGGTGGCCAGCCAACCGCCATCAAAGGCAGAGAGGTTGGCCTGCTCTCGCATGATGGGCAACAGCGGCGTGTATGAAAAGCGGGCCAGCCCCACGGTGAGGATGAGCGAAGAAATGCCTGCGGCAATGGCCTGCCAGCGTTGTAGGTTCATGGAGCACCCATACAGATCGAATTCAAGCGGAGCAGTACAGAATATAAAAATTTATATCTGTACTGCTGTTTATTTAATTATCCTGAATCTGTACTGATATTGCAAAACTTTCTACAGTGAGTGCATCCCGTTCTGGCTTGTTTGAAAGGAAAACCACCATGCAGCATTGGTACGCTTTGGCCCTGTTCTCTGTGTTGTCCACCATCACACCTGGCCCCAACAATTTGATGATCATGACCTCAAGCATGAACTTCGGCATTCGCAAAAGCCTGCCTCATTTTTTGGGCATCACCACAGGATTTCCATTGATGGTGGTGGCCATGGGGCTTGGGCTTAACAGCATATTTGCCATCATCCCGGGCTTTCAAACGTTGCTGCTGTTGTTGAGCGCAGGGATGATGATTCACCTCGCATGGCGCACCGCCACTTTCATGCCCGCACCTTCTGATGCGCATGTCAAAACGCGCCCCTTGCGCTACCTTGAAGCGGTGTTGTTTCAGTGGGTTAATCCAAAGGCGTGGTTCATGGCCACCGGTGCGGTGGCGCTTTTCCCGGCCACTGGGTCGTCGGTGTTGGCTTACACAACCACCATGGCCTTGCTGATGAGTGTGGTGGGCGTGGTGTGCGTGGGGGTGTGGATGTTGATGGGCATGCAGCTGCGTGCGGTCATCAACACACCGGGACGCCTGCGCGCTTTCAACGGGTCAATGGCCGTGAGCCTGCTGGCTTTTTTTGGGTACAGCGTGTTTGTCAGCGTTTAAATGCGATTCCAAAAATTCCAGCAATTTGCCAGTGCCTTTGGACTTGTTGAAAAACGCAATTCGATTGCCAGAGGCTTTGGCCAGGTCTTCGCCCACAGGCGTGTCGCTGCTGAAGCACACCACCACCTGGCGACGGGGAAGGCCCAACAAAAACTCCGCGGTGTTCGCCGATTCAGAATCGGGCAGGCTCAGGTCAGAGATGAGCACATCGTAAGCACCCGCGTAGGCGGCAAAATGCGCCAGGCTGGGGGACACCAACATCTGTGTGGCAGGGAAGCTGGCCAACAGATGGTCAACCAGCAACTCCGCTTGCAGTGGGTCGTCTTCAATGATGTGTATGGTATGCATGCCTGCATGGTATGCCGCAATGCGGCATTGGCACATACCCAAATTACAGGACAACATGTGAGTACTCCCTCCAAACGGAGGGTGTAATTGTTCAGCGATTTCGCCCGTATGCATCGTGGGAAGACACCCACTCATCGGACAAAATGGCCGACAGCAAAGAGAGGTCTCCAGCCAGCACCGTGGCCCCCACGATTTCGGCCAGTTTTCTGGCTTGCCCGTCACCATCGCACTCCAACATTTTAAGACATTCACGCTGAGTGGGCAGGCCAGTTCCACCGCCCTTGGTGGCACAAATCACAGAGGGCAGGGTGACAGAAAAATACAAGTCGCCTTCGGTTGTGATGTCCATGAACACCATGCCCGCATGGCTTTCAACCACATTGGCCTCGTCTTGTCCGGTGGCAATGAACAAGGCGGCAATGCCGTTGGCCGAGTGCGGGCCTGTGTAAGCGCTACCCGCCAATTGGGCGCCAATGGCGCTGCGCTGCCTTTGTTTGAACATGGTCTCTGGTGTGGTGCGCGCCAAACGTTGCAACACCTCGCGCTTGAGCGTCGCCTCTGCAATCACGCGTTTTCCCCGGCTGTGCAGCAGGTTCATGTGCGAGTGTTTTTTGTCTGTTTCTATGGCGCCACTCAAGGCAAAGTAGGTGATGGCTTCCGGGCTGTTTTTTAGAATCCATTGGCAGGCGGCATGCGTGGCTTTGCCGCACATGTTTTGCCCAGCGGCATCTCCCGTGGTGTAGTTAAAGCGCGTGTACACCATGCGGGCCACTTGCCAGTGCTGAATGTGGGTGAGCTTCCCAAACCGCGTGGTGCTCTCAGCCTGGCTGCGCACCTCCGCTTCTGCATGGCCCAGCCAGTCTACGAATCTGCTTGCTGCGCGCGCGTCCTCAAATTCAAACACAGGGGCGCGTTGCATGTATTCTTCCGCGACGGTCACTTTCACCCCGCCCGATTCACTCACCATGCGCATGCCACGGCTGTAACTGGCCACCAAGGTGCCCTCGGTGGTGGCCAGGGGCACATAAAACCACCCTTGCGCATGCTCGCCATGGATGAGCACTGGCCCAGCCACACCGACCGGCATTTGAACAATCCCGATGAAGTTCTCTGTGTTGTTGCGCACATCGGCGGCCTGGATGCTGTATTGCCCGGTGTGGGTCAGCATGGCCCCTGTTTGCTGGGCTAAAAATTCACGGCGGGCGCGGGCAGCCTCTTCGGTGTAGTTGTCTTCAAATCTGGGAACAGGCTGTCGATTCATGCACGTTTGCCCTTGGCCTTGGGTTTTACCGGGGCAGCGCGGCGAGCTGGCTTGGGCTCCTCCAGGCTTTCGATCAACTTGCGAATGTTGTCCAGTTTGGCCTGCATCAGGCTGCCTTCCATTTCGCTGCGTTCCAGCGCCATGTTCAGTTGGGTGTTCTCTTTTTCAAGTTGCACCAGTTGTTTGGATAGCTCAGCATTTTGTTGCTCCAATTCCCGGTTGGCCTGATAAATTTTGGTGAGGTTGTTTTGCAGGTTTTTCACTTTTTCCTGCATGCCATCCACCCGGTTCTTGATGCCGTGCTCCAGTTGATTCACTTGTTCGGCCACCGCGTTCAACAGCGGGGCGCTGGGCAAGGTGGAGGCGCGGGCTTTGGCGGCGGATTTCAGGTTGCGAAGCACTGCAGTGCCCTTGTTGGTCAATCCCATGTGTGGTCTCCTCCCGTTGGATGTCGATGTTGTACCAAGAAACCAAGCGTTTCGGTTTCAAATCAAGCGGCTGGGCTACAATCGACAAGTTTTCTTTCCTTTTTGCCCGGCCCATCATGAACCTGCGCATTTCATGGCTTGGTTTGCTGTACACCCTGGCCTTGTTGGTCGCGTGCAGTCCATCCTCGTCTCCAGAAGAGTCCTCCAGCGATGCCCCGCAAGGCAAGCCCAGTCTCAGTGTGCAAATGGTGGAGGCACAAATCCGCACATGGCCAGTGGCGCTCACTGTGAACGGCAGTGTGGCCCCTTGGCAAGAGGCCGTGATTGGCTCTCAGCTCAGTGGCATACCGATTGCCCAATTGCTTGCGCAAACTGGCGATGCCGTCAAAAAAGGTCAGTTGCTTGCCCAGTTTGATCAAGCCCCCGTGCTGGCCGATTTGGCGCAGGCCAAAGGCGCGGTGGCAGAGGCGCAGGCTGTGCACGAGCAGGCCCGTTTCAATGCCGAACTCATCCGGGGATTGGAGAACACTGGCGCCGTCAGTGCCCAGGAACGCAATCAGATTTTGGCGGCAGAAAAGTCAGCCTTGGCGCGTTTGCAGTCTGCCAAGGCAGCGCAAACCCAGCAAGAAATCCGCTTGACCAACACCCGCGTGGTGGCATTGGACGACGGCGTGATCTCTGCCCGCAACGCAACCCTGGGCGCGGTGCCCAACCCCGGTGAGCCTCTGTTTCGGCTTGTGCGCCAGCAGCGGCTGGAATGGCGTGCCGAAGTCACTGCAGAGGAGCTGGTGCAATTGCGGGTGGGCATGCCTGTGCGCATACAGCACGGCGAGGGCACGGTGCAGGGCAAGGTGAGGGCCCTGGGCCCAGCGGTGGATGCGCAATCCCGAATTGGCTTGGTGTATGTGGACTTGCCCGGCGCTTACGGCCAAGGCCTAAGGCCTGGCATGTTTGTGCGTGGCCAGTTTGTGTTGGCCGAGCAAGAGGCTTTGCTGGTGCCTCAGTCGGCGGTGGTTGAGCGCGATGGTTTTACCTATGTGTTTGTGTTGCAGGCTGGCAGCAACCAGGTGCAACGCATCAAAGTGAAGGTGGACCGCAGCACGGGCGAGTGGGTGCGCGTGCTGGAAGGTTTGCAAGCAGGCCAAGCGGTGGTTAAAACGGGCGTGGCCTTTCTGGCCGATGGCGATTTGGTGAAGGTGGTGCAGTGAACGTCTCTGCCTGGTCCATCAAGAATCCCATTCCCGCGCTGATGCTGTTTTTCATGCTCACACTGGCGGGCCTGGCCTCGTTTGGGTTCATGAAAATCCAAAACTTTCCAGACATTGAGCTACCAACCATTTCGGTGAGTGCGGCTTTGCCCGGTGCGTCGCCTTCACAGCTTGAAAACGACGTGGCGCGCAAAATTGAAAACTCGGTGGCCACCCTGCAACGTGTCAAACACATTTACACCAAAATCCAGGACGGCCTGGTGAGCATCACGGTGGAGTTTGAGCTTGAAAAAGACGCGCAAGAGGCAGTGGACGATGTGCGCTCGGCGGTGTCCCGTGTGCGTGCGGATTTGCCCACCGATTTGCGCGACCCAGTCATCAACAAACTGGAGTTGAGTGGCTCGCCGGTGCTGGCTTACACCATTGCTTCCCAGGCCATGGACGAGGAGGCGTTGTCTTGGTTTGTGGACGACACCATCACCAAAACCCTGCTCAATGTGAAAGGCGTGGGCGCGGTGAGCCGTGTGGGCGGCGTCAGCCGTCAAGTGTTGGTGGAGCTCAATCCGCTCAAGATGCAGGCTTTGGGCTTGAGCGCCTTGGATGTATCGCGCCAGTTGCGCGCCACCCAGCTGGAAACAGCGGGTGGCCGCGCCGACCTGGGCTCAGGCGAACAACCCCTGCGCACCATCGCCACGGTGCAAAATGCAGCGCAATTGAGAGACATGTCGATTGCCCTGCCCAATGGACGCAACATCCAACTCACCGAGGTGGCCCGCATTGAAGACACCGTGGGCGAGCGCCGCAGCCAGGCATTGCTCAACGGCCAACCGGTTGTCGGGTTCGAAGTGACGCGCAGCAAAGGCGCTGGTGAGGTGGAGGTGGGCGAGGGCGTTGCCAAAGCCCTCGCACAGCTGCAAACGGTTCGCCCCGACCTGGACATTGTGGAGGCCTTTAACTTTGTAGAGCCTGTTCAAGGGGACTTTGACAACTCCATCAAAATGTTGCTGGAAGGCGCGTTTTTGGCCGTGGTCGTGGTGTGGTTTTTTCTGCGGGATTGGCGTGCCACGTTTGTCTCGGCGGTGGCGCTGCCCCTCTCGGTCATCCCCACTTTTCTGGGCATGTATTTGCTGGGTTTCAGCCTCAACGTGGTCACCTTGCTGGCCATGTCGCTGGTGATTGGCATTTTGGTGGACGATGCCATTGTGGAAGTCGAGAATATTGTTCGCCACCTGCGCATGGGCAAAAGCCCTTTGGAGGCAGCGCGCGAGGCGGCTGACGAAATTGGACTTGCCGTGATCGCCACCACGTTCACACTCATCGCCGTGTTTTTGCCCACCGCATTCATGAGTGGCATTGCAGGCAAGTTTTTCAAACAGTTTGGCTGGACCGCAGCGCTTGCTGTTTTCGCCTCGCTCGTGGTGGCGCGCATGCTCACACCCATGATGTCGGCCTACATGCTCAAAGCCGCTGGCCATGAAGCAGAAAAAAACGAACCCTCTCGCAGCATGCAGCGCTATGTGGGTTGGGTGCGCTGGAGTTTGCATCACCGCTTTGTGACCTGTGTGGCGGCGGGCCTGTTTTTTGTGGGGTCGATTGCCCTCATCCCGCTCTTGCCCACAGGCTTTATTCCGCCCGATGACCTTTCCCAAACCCAGGTGTATTTGGAGCTGCAACCAGGCAGCACCTTTGAGCAAACCGCCCAGTTGGCTGAGCAGGCACGCGGCCTGTTGAC
The DNA here is from genome assembly GCA_036275655.1 of Limnobacter sp. Classification (GTDB taxonomy): domain Bacteria; phylum Pseudomonadota; class Gammaproteobacteria; order Burkholderiales; family Burkholderiaceae_B; genus Limnobacter. Next base: position 17,069 of record DASUDK010000158.1, read on the forward strand.
CGATGTGCCCCACATCAAGAGCGTCTACACCACCATCGGCGGGGGTGCGGCAGGTTCTGACCCCTTTGCCATGCAGGGCGGCGGCGAGGTCCGCAAGGCCACACTCACCGTGCTGTTGGACGACCGCACCGTGCGCAGCGTGCGCAAACAGGTGATTGAACAAAACATGCGCGACGCCTTGTCCAACTTGCCAGGGGCGCGTTTCAAAGTGGGCTTGGGTGGCTCAGGCGAGAAGTACATCCTTGTGCTCTCTGGCGACGATGGGGCCGCTTTGAGCAGCGCTGCCTCGGCGGTGGAAAAAGACCTGCGCACCATCCCGGGGGTGGGCAGCATTGCCTCCAGTGCTGCCCTGGTTCGGCCCGAGATCTGGATACAGCCCAATTTTGCCAAAGCGGCAGAGCTGGGCGTGAGCACCACCGCCATGGGCGAGACCCTGCGCGTGGCCACCGTGGGTGATTACGATGCAGCCCTGCCCAAGCTCAACTTGCCGCAACGCCAAGTGCCGATTGTGGTGAGGCTGGAGGAGGGTGCCCGGCAAGACCTCGCCGTGCTGGAAAGGTTGGCCGTGCCCAGCACCAAACCGGGTGTGCCCAGTGTGCAGCTTCATCAAGTGGCGGATCTCACGGTGAATGCAGGGCCTTCGGTGATTGACCGTTACGACCGCGCACGCAATGTCAATTTCGAGGTGGAGCTCTCAGGCCGACCACTTGGGGAAGTGGCACAAGAAGTGCAACAACTTCCAAGTATTCAAAACCTGCCCCCCGGTGTGGCCCAGCGCAACATTGGCGATGCAGAGGTGATGGCTGAGCTGTTTGCCAGCTTCGGTCTGGCCATGCTCACTGGCGTGCTGTGCATTTATGTGGTGCTGGTGTTGCTGTTCAAAGACTTTTTGCAACCCGTCACCATTTTGGCGGCCTTGCCCCTCAGCCTGGGGGGTGCGTTTGTGGGTTTGCTGGTGGCGGGCAAAAGTTTTTCCATGCCCTCTCTCATCGGGCTCATCATGCTCATGGGCATTGCCACCAAAAATTCCATTTTGCTGGTGGAGTACGCCATTGTTGCTCGCAACGAACGTGGTATGAATCGCTTGGAGGCGGTGCTGGACGCATGCCAAAAGCGCGCCCGGCCCATCATCATGACCACCATTGCGATGGCCGCAGGCATGTTGCCGATTGCGATTGGCACAGGCTCCGCCGACACCAGCTTCCGCAGCCCCATGGCCATCGCCGTGATTGGCGGGCTCATGACGTCCACATTCCTCAGCCTGCTCGTCATCCCGGTGGTGTACACGCTGGTGGATGACTTTGAGCATCAACTCAAGCGCGCATACGCCTGGCTGCGCCGTTAGAGGCAATTGCCTAACATTGCACATCCAGGTGTTTCAAAATCGCCAGCACATTCATCGCAGTCCGCACAACCAGCAGCAGGGGAGGAGCAACATGGCAGGTGCCACCACACGCAAATTCAAGACAGTCAAGATTGACGGCAAAGAGCGTTATTACGAGCCTGCGCCCAAGGGCATCAGCGCCGCCAACTTTAAAAAGGTCGTAGAAAGCCGCCGCTCTGTGCGCAAGTTCACCAACACGCCCATCCCCAAAGCCGTGTTGGACGAGTGCCTCGACATGGCGCTCTTGGCACCCTGTTCCTCGGGCTTGCAGCCCTGGGAGTTTTACGTGGTTAAAACACCCGCCAAAAAGGCCAAATTGGTCTCGGCTTGCTTGGGCCAGTTGGCTGCAAAAACCGCGCAGGAGCTTATTGTGTGCGTGGCCCGCACCGACCGCGTGAGCGAGTTCTCCAAAAAGATGATCCAAGAGTGGCCAATGCCCAGCGTGCCACCCTTGGTGCGCCGCTATTACCAGCTCATCCCCTACAACTACGCGCCGGGTCCGCTCAACAGCTTTGCCATGCTCAAAAAAGCCGCCTCCAATGTGGGCGGGTTGGTGGCACCTTTGCCTCGTGGCCCCTACACCCGCAGTGAGGTCGAACTTTGGGCGGCCAAAAGCGCGGCCCTGGCCTGTGAAAACCTGGTGCTGGCCCTGCGCGCCCATGGCTTTGACAGTTGCATGATGGAGGGCTATGACGAAGCCCGCGTGCGCAAGTTGCTCAAGCTCAGCGACGATGCATTCCCCATCATGGTGATCGGCGCTGGCGAACGTGCCGACGATGGCGTCTTTTGGCCACAGGTGCGGTTTGAGCGCGAGCTTTTTGTTCACGAGGTGTAATCGCCTGCGGTAAAACCCCGCCATCAAAACCCGTTGTGGAAACTCCTGAGGGTTTGTTCAAATCCAAACCCGGTGTGGCCCCGGTAATGCATACATACAACAATGCATTCACCGGGGACCCACCATGCGCCACCAATCCATTCTTCAAATCAGCCTGGGTTTGCTCACGGCTTGCCTGTTGGGCGCGTGCATGTCCGATTCTGGTTCCGCTGGCGCTCGCGGGGCCGGTGGCAATATTCAACCAGCAGCCAGCAACGCCTGCCAAGGCGATTCGCAGGCCAATGGTGCCACGCGCTGGTTGTCTGCCTGGGGTGTTACCCATGTCACCGGCACGGCACCGGTGGACACCACCGTGCGCAACATTGCCAAAGTAACCGCCACTGGCAACAGCATCCGTGTGCGATTCATCAACCTCAGCGACCAGCCCATCAACATTGGTGCGGCAGCCGTGGGCTTTCGTGATGGGGCGGTTGGGGCCAACCTCAAGCAGGGTTCGAATAAAAAACTCACCTTCAATTGTGGGCAACAGGGCGCGGTGATTCCGCCCAACACCGAATCGTTTTACAGCGACGCCATTGATTTTGCAGTCACCAATCAAGACGAACTGGCCATCAGCCTGCACGTCGAGGGCGCCAACAACCCCGGTGAATTTGGTGCCACCTGGGTGGAGTCTTACAAATTGCCCGATGGTGCAGGTGATCAAACCCAAAGCGATTCTGGCGCGGGTTACGGCCTCATCGACGGTCAACGGTTTTCTTCTATCCCGGGCATGCCGCTGCTGTGCAATGGGTGCACGGTGTACGCCGTGCGGGATGTGGAAGTGCTGACCAGCGAGTCCAATGGCGCCATGGTGTTTTTGGGCAGCTCCAGCTTCCATGGTTACAACACCACACAAAACCAGTACCGCCGCGTGGGGGATTTGCTCTCCCAGCGCATGTTGGCCGAAATCCCCTCGGGCCAACGCAACACCATTGTCAACCGCGGCATTGGGGGCGACACCTTGTTTGCAGCCAGTGCCTCGCGTCTTCAGCGTGATGTGTTCGACACGGTGGGCGTGTCCTCGGTGGTGGTTTGGGTCACCAACGATTTGTCCAGCAAAACCGCTGACGAGATCATAGCCAATTACCAAGATGTGATTGCCCAGGCCCGGGCGCGCAACATCCGCGTGTATTGCCCCACCTGGCTGCCAGGTGCACAGTCCACCCAGGCCAACCTCAATGGCGAGCGCACCAAACTCAACGACTGGATTTTAAACAGCGGCGAGTGCCAAGGTGTGGCCGATTACAACGCCGCAGTGGAAGCGCCAGGGGGCCTTACCTTTTTACCGCAATTCAACAGCGGTGACTTCATTCACTCCAACGATGCAGGCCACGCCCTGTGGGCGCAGATCACACCGCTGGCCCAGTGGGTCAGCCGCGCAACGCCCTGATGCGTTATGCTGACAAATTCAATGTTTGTCAGCATCGCCATGGTTTTTCTCACAGCACGCCTCCGTGTTTTAATGCTCACCGCGCTTGCGCTTCTTGCAAGCGCCTGCGCGGGCACGTCCATTGGGCCGCGCTCCATCGAGCCTGCCCGCATGGATTACAACGACGCGATTTCTCGCTCCTGGGATCAGCAATTGCTGCTCAACCTGGTGCGGGTGCGCTACGCAGAAAGCCCCTTGTTTGTAGACATCACAGCCATCAACGCCAGCCAGAGCATGTCCAGCAATGCGGGCATTGGTGCCACCATTGGGGATTCTTTCACACGGGAGTTTTTTCCGTCAGCGGGTGTGGAGTATCGGGATTCGCCTGTCATCAGTTACAACTATTTGCAAGGCGAGGCATTTGCAAAACACGTCCTCACACCACTCACGCCCGCCATCATTGAGCCGCTCACCCGGTCCGGCTGGAGCGCCGAGCGCCTGCTGGCGTGTTGTGTAGAGACCATCAACGGCATCGACAACGATGTGCCCGATCGGGAGCGATTTGGCATTGTGGCCGATCTCATTGGCAAGCTTCAAACCGCGCGTGAGTTGCGCTTCAACAGCAGCACCGATGGCCGCATTTGGCTCACCATCAAATCCCGAGGCCCCGTGGGCATGGACTTGCGCAACTTGCTCAAACTCGATCCCGAACTGGAGCGCTATGAGGTGATCGACAGCGTGCTGCATTCTCCCAGAACCGTGGCCATTCAGGGCCGCTCTGTGTTGTCGGTGATGCATGCACTGGCATTTGCGGTGGATGTGCCACCACAAGACGTGGCGAAGGTGACCCAGTTGTACAACAGCGTGGGCGCACCGGTGGACACCCGCCTGCTCACCAGTCAACTTTTGCGCGTACACAGCGGCAACAAAGCGCCACAAAATGCACGGGTCAAGGTGTTTTCACGGGACCACTGGTTTTGGATAGAAGACACGGACTTGAATTCAAAACTCACCTTGTCTTTGCTGCGCATGCTCTTGGTAATCAAGTCGGTGGACCGGCCTGTTGGGGTGCCGGTCATCACCATCCCTGCGCAATGATTTCAGTGTGCTGGTTTTGAAATGGTTTTCACCACCTTGGAGATCACCTTGCGCGGCGTAAAGCGCACGCTCTGCGCCATCACCCAGTTCATCCAACCTGTAATGGTCACGCGCTTTCTGGCCTTGTATGCCGCATAGGCCTCCACCGCCACTTCTTCGGCGGTCGGCAATTTACGCCCTTGCACCAGGGCTGACTTGTTCATGTTGGCCTGCGCCTGAAACCCAGAGGCCGTGGGGCCGGGGCACAGGGCAGTCACATTCACACCCGTGCCAGTCAATTCCTCATCCAGCGCCTCTGAGAAGCTGAGCACAAATGCCTTGGTGGCGTAATACACGGCCATGTAGGGGCCAGGTTGAAACGCTGCGGTGGAGGCCACGTTCATGATCTGCCCG
>DASUDK010000159.1:0-9597 GCA_036275655.1 Limnobacter sp.
GGATGGCGAAGAGGCCAGCTTCATTGTGATGGTGGATGGCACCAACGCGCTGGCCATGGCCAGCAGCCAAGACCACAAGCGCCTGTTGGATGCCGACCAAGGCCCCAACACCGGCGGCATGGGCGCATACAGCCCCGCCCCCGTGGTCACACCCACCATGCACGCCCGCGTGATGCGCGAGGTGATTTATCCCACCATTGCGGGCATGAAAAAAGATGGCTTGGTGTACACCGGCTTTTTGTACGCGGGCCTCATGATCGACGCCAAGGGAGACATCAAGGTGCTGGAATTCAACTGCCGCATGGGCGACCCTGAAACACAGCCCATCATGATGCGACTCAAGAGCGACTTTGTGAACCTGCTGGACCACGCCATTGATGGCACGCTGGACAAAGTGGAAGCCGAGTGGGACCGCCGCACAGCCCTGGGTGTGGTGATTGCCGCCCACAACTACCCACAAACGCCACGCATTGGAGATGAAATCACCCTGCGCGCGCAACCAAGCGACGAAGCGGTGGTGTTTCACGCAGGCACCATTGAAAAAGACGGCAAGGCTGTTACATCTGGCGGACGCGTGCTGTGCGCCACCGCCTTGGGCGATACAGTGCGCCAGGCACAAGCCAAAGCCTACGAACTGGTGAACACAGTGAGCTTTGACGGCATGCAATTCCGCACCGACATTGGCTACCGGGCCATCAATCGCAAATAAAGGCACAGGGATTTTGGCACCATGACCCCGCAACAGCTCGAAGATGTAAAAAGTTATTTGCAAACACTGCAAAGCAGCATCATTGAAGGCATTGGGCAATTTGAGCACAAGGCTTTTTTGAGCGATGCCTGGGAGCGTGCCGAAGGCGGTGGCGGTTGCAGCCGGGTGCTGGAAGAAGGCAGTCTGCTGGAGCGGGGCGGGGTCAATTTCAGCCATGTGATGGGGGACAAATTGCCAGGCTCCGCAACCGCAAGCCGCCAAGGCCTGGCGGGCGCCAGTTTCGAGGCCATGGGTGTGTCGCTGGTGTTTCACCCGCGCAACCCCTACGTGCCCACCGTGCACATGAATGTGCGCCTGTTTGCGGCCACCACCGTGCAAGGCGAATCGGTTTGGTGGTTTGGCGGCGGCATGGATTTAACGCCCTACTATGGCTTTGAAGAAGACGCCCGCCACTTTCACCAAACCTGCAAAAACGCGCTAAACCCATTTGGCGAGCACTACCATGCCAAGTTCAAAAAATGGTGTGATGAGTACTTCTACCTCAAACACCGCAAAGAGCCCCGTGGCGTGGGCGGTGTGTTTTTTGATGATTTTTCGGAGCTGGGCTTTGAGCAAAGCTTTGCACTCACCCGCAGCGTGGGCGATGCCTTTTTAAAAGGCTACTTGCCGGTTGTGGAGCGCCGCATGAACACCCCTTACGGCGAGCGCGAGCGCGACTTTCAAGCCTACCGCCGCGGCCGCTATGTGGAATTTAACCTGGTGTTTGACCGAGGCACCCTGTTTGGCCTGCAAAGCGGTGGGCGCACCGAGTCCATCCTCATGAGCATGCCACCGCAAGTGAAGTGGCGCTACGACTGGAAACCCGAGGCGGGCAGCGCAGAGGCGAGGCTTTACACTGATTTTTTGGTGGAAAGGGATTGGGTTTGAGCGCTGCAACCCGCCAAATCTGCATCATCGGCGGCACGTTCAACCCCGTGCACCTGGGCCATTTGCAAATGGCCCGCTCTGCCCAGGCCCAATGCATGGCCGACGAGGTGTGGTTTTTGCCCGCAGGCCAACCCTGGCAAAAATCCAACCATGAACTGGCCCCGGCGGAGGTTCGCCAACACATGGTGGAGCTGGCCATCGAAGGTGTGCACTCCTGGCGCGTGGAGCCCCATGAGTTGCAACAAACCGGCCCCACGTACACCGTCAACACCCTGGAACACTTCAGCGAGCAGTTTCCACAACACAGATTCTCGTTTGTAATTGGCACCGACCAACTGGACAACCTCATCAACTGGAAACACTGGCAAAGCCTGTTTGACTATGCACGCATTGGCGTGGTGGACCGCCTGCAACACGGCGAATTCAAGGTGCCAGACCCCCTCAAAGGCCATTTGGCGCAAAACAGGTTGTTTCGTATCCCGATGCCTGCGGTCAATGTGAGTTCCACGTTTGTGCGTCGGCAATTTGACCTGTTGCAATCGGGCAACGCCGAGGTGGCCGAGACCGCCCGCTACCGCCTGGAAGCGAGCCTGCCAGGGCCGGTGTACCGTTACCTCATGCGCAAACCAATTTATGGTCGCCTCCAACCCTGAAAGTTGTTAGAATTCAGGCCATTACCTTTCCCCTGGATTTGCATGGATTTGCGCAAACTACAGCGCGTCGTGATTGACGCGCTAGAAGACATCAAGGCCCAAGACGTGGCCGTGTTCGACACCACCAAACTCACCGGCGTATTTGATCGCGTTGTGATGGCTTCGGCCACCAACAACCGGCAAACCCGTGCGCTGGCCAACCACGTTCGCGAAAAAGCCAAAGAAAACGGCTTTGACGTACTCAGCGTGGAAGGGGAAGACACCGGGGAATGGGTGCTGGTCGATTTGGGCGATGTGGTGGTGCACATCATGCAACCCGCCATTCGCCAGTATTACAATCTCGAAGAGATCTGGGGCGGCAAACCAGTGCGCGTCAAACTCAACCCCCACAGCCTGAGCAAGCCGCAGCCCGGCATCGACTTTTTCCCGCACGGCCAGGACGCATTCTCCAGTCAATACTCTTGAAACTGCACATCATCGCCCTGTCCCACAAAATCGAACCGTGGGCCCAACAGGCGGTGGAGCAGTTTCAAAAGCGCTTCCCGGCCGACTGGAAACTCAGCATCAAAGAACTCAAACCGGAAGACCGCAGCAGCGGCAAACCGATTGAACAGGTGTTGGCCAAAGAGGCCGAGCGCATTCGCGCCGCTATGCCAACAGGCGCGCGGGTGCTGGCGCTGGATGAACGCGGCGAACGCTTGAACAGCAAAGCGCTGGCCGACCGGTTGCTGAAGTGGCACGACGCCAGCGAAACCCTTTGCCTGGTGATTGGGAGTGCCGACGGCTTGGATCCGCAGTTCAAGACCCAATGCCAAGGCATGTGGCGGCTCTCCGACCTCACCTTGCCCCACGCGCTGGCCCGGGTGCTGGCGGTGGAAGCGCTTTACCGCGCCTGGTCGATTGTTGCCGGTCACCCCTACCACCGTGAGTAAGCCCAACATGGCGCACACCCCCATTCACCCGTCCCAGAGCGATCTGCCAGAGCAGGTTTGGCTGGCCTCACGAAGCCCACGCCGCAAAGCCCTGCTTGAAACGCTCGGCCTGCAGGTGGAGGTGTTTTTGGCCCAAAACGGGCCAGAGGCTGAAGCGCTTGAAGCACCGCAAGCCGGTGAGATGCCACTGCCCTACGTGGAGCGCGTAACAAGGCTCAAGCTGCACATCGCCTTGCAGGCCATGATGACGCAAGGCTTGCATGGCGTGGTGCTGGCCGCCGACACCACCGTGGCCTTGCACAACACCATTTTGGGCAAACCGGAAGACCCTGCGCACGCACAGCGCATGTTGACCCAACTGAGCAACACCGCTCACCATGTGCACACCGCTGTGGCCGTGGCCAAGCTGGGGCCACACGGTGTGATTGGCGAGCTGGCCCTGGCCGTGCAAAGCTCGGAAGTTACTTTTGCCCCACTTCCCGCCACATTCATCCAGGCCTACATTGCCAGCGGCGAACCCTTCGACAAAGCGGGTGCATACGGCATCCAAGGCGTTGCAGGGCAATACATCAGCCACATTTCCGGCAGCCATTCTGGCATCATGGGCTTACCGCTGTTTGAAACAGGCCAACTGCTGCGCCACATCCAATCGGCGGCAAATCAAGCTGCACACAAGCATTGAAATTAAGCATTAGAAGCAACGGGATGATCAACGAACAAATTCTGGTGAACGTCACGCCCCAGGAAACTCGCGTGGCCATTGTTCAGCATGGTGCTGTACAAGAGCTTCACATTGAGCGCACCTCCACGCGCGGCATTGTGGGCAATGTGTATTTGGGCAAGGTGGTGCGGGTGTTGCCCGGCATGCAGTCCGCCTTTGTGGACATTGGCCTGGAGCGTGCGGCCTTTTTGCACGTGGCCGACTTGTGGGAGCACCGCACCTACAACCACCACCAATCTCGCCAGGGCACCACGCCACCGCCCGCCATCGAAAAAATGGTGTTTGAGGGGCAGACCATCATTGTGCAAGTGAGCAAAGACCCCTTGGGCACCAAGGGCGCACGCCTCACCACTCAAATCAGCTTGGCGGGCCGCATGCTGGTGCATTTGCCGCAAGACCCGCACATTGGCGTGTCTCAACGCATCGAAAACGAAGGTGAGCGCGAGGAGTTGCGCGCCAAACTCACCCGCCTTCTGCCCGAAAACACCGGGGGGTTTATCATACGCACCCACGCCGAGGAGGCCACCGACGACGAGCTGGTGGCCGACGTGAATTACCTGCGCACCCGCTGGCGCGAAATGCTGGAACTGACCCGCACAAAACCCGCCCCAAGTTTGATATATGAAGACCTCACCATGGCGCAGCGCGTGGTGCGTGACTTGGTGAGTGGCGAAACCCAAGCCATTCTGATCGACTCCAAAGAGACGCTCAAAAACCTTGAGGTGTTTGCAGCCACGTACGCCAGCGAGGTCAAAGACCGCCTCCAATTGCATCAAGGCGAGCGCCCGCTCTTTGAGTTATACAACATCGAAGACGAACTGCAAAAAGCCTTGGGTCGCCGGGTGGAGCTCAAATCCGGGGGCTACCTCATCATCGACCAAACCGAAGCCCTCACCACGATTGATGTGAACACAGGCGGTTTTATTGGCGCTCGCAACTTTGAAGAAACCGTGTTTAAAACCAACTTGGAAGCAGCGCAAAGCATTGCCCGCCAACTGCGTTTGCGCAACTTGGGCGGCATCATCGTGATCGACTTCATCGACATGACCGGCGATGAGCACAAAAAGGCAGTGCTGGCCGAGCTGCAGCGCGCCCTGGACCGCGACCGGGCCCGAACCAGCGTGACCGATTTTTCTCCGCTGGGGTTGGTGGAAATGACCCGCAAACGCACCCGCGAGAGTCTGGCCCACCTGTTGTGCGAGCCCTGCCCCAGTTGCCAAGGCAAAGGGCAGGTAAAAACCGCGCAAACCGTGGCCTACGACATCATGCGTGAAATTGTGCGCGAAAGCCGTCAGTTCAACCCCAAGGAATTTCGCATCCTGGCCAGCCCCGCTGTGATCGACCTCTTTCTGGAAGAAGAGGCCCAGCACTTGGGCATGCTGGAAGAGTTTGTGGGCAAACCCATCACCTTGCAAGTGGACAACCTCTTTGCACAAGAGCAGTACGACATCATACTGACCTAATGAACCTGAATGATGCGAGTGGGCAGCGCCTTGCTGCGTTGGCCCAAGACAGTTTAAGGCGCACGCTTCAGCCCTGCCCGATGGCAGGTCGCAGCCTCGACTTTTCTAGCAACGATTACCTTGGCTTGAGCCAACACCCCGAGGTGGTGCAAGCCGGCGTGTCAACAGCCCTGCAATACGGCGCTGGGGCAACCGGCTCGCGGCTGCTCTCGGGCAACCTGGACTGTTTTGAAACCCTCGAAGCAGAAGTCGCAGAATTCAAACGCAGTGAAGCGGCCATGGTCTTTGGCAGTGGCTACCAAGCCAATGCCAGCGGACTGGCCGCTTTGCTGGACAAAGCCCTCTGGCAAGGCGAACAACCCCTGGTGTTTGCCGATCGCCTGAACCACGCCAGCCTGCACCACGCCTGCCAGTTGGCGGGGGTGCGGCAAATCCGTTTTCAGCACAACGACATGGACCACTTGGCCGAGTGCCTGCGCAAACACGCAGACAGCCACCAGCCAAAAATCATTGTCTCCGAAACCGTGTTTGGCATGGAGGGCGACCTGTTGCCCGTTGAGCAACTTGCCGAACTGGCCCTGCAACATGGCGCCGTGGTGTACCTCGACGAGGCCCATGCCACCGGCGTGTGGGGGCCACAGGGCCGTGGGCTTGGCGCATTGGACCACCCCGCGATAGACGCCCTCAAGGCGCAGGGCCACTGGGTCATCATGGGCACCTTCAGCAAGGCGGTGGGCGTGAGCGGTGCCTACATTGCCTGCAGCCAAACCCTCAAACACTATTTGGTAAACCGTTGCACAGGCTTTGTGTATTCCACAGCGCCCTCGCCCTTTGTGGTTGGTGCTGTGCGCAAGTCACTGGCACTCATTCCAGCCATGGACTCTCAACGCAAGGCATTGCACAACACAGCGCAGCGCGTGCGGCAACAATTGCACGCCATGGGTTTTAACACAGGGCAGTCCAACACCCACATTGTGCCCGTGGTGGTGGGGCAAGCTTCCACCAGCCTGGCATTAAAAAACCACCTGCAGCAATTGGGGATCACCGGCTCAGCGGTGCGCCCGCCCACCGTGCCACCCAACACCGCGCGCTTGCGCCTGGCGCTCAACACCGGGCATGATGATCAAGGCGTGAACACGCTGCTGCAGGCCATCGCCGAATGGCAAGCCACACCCCATGGAGGCGCAGGTGCATGAAACACATTCAACAGGTGCTGGTGCTCGCCCATGGATGGGGCTACAACCATCGGTTTTTTAATCCACTCCTACAAACCTTGCAAAGCAAAGGCACGCTTGAGAACTCGCTGGTGGTGGCCCTGGAATGTGGTTATTTTCCAGACCAAGCCAAAGCCGGGTTAATGCTCTACACACCGGATGCCTGGCAACACCACCCTGCCGAAACCCTGCACAACCTGGTGCTTGCGCACGCCGATGCCCGATGGCTGGGTTTGGGTCACTCGCTGGGCGTGGTGCGCCTACTCGACACCTCGGTGCGCTGGAATTGCCTGTTGAGCATCAACGGTTTTACTCGGTTGGCCGCGCTTCAAACTGGCGAGGCTGGGGTGGCGCCACGGGTGTTGGCGCGCATGCTGAACAAAGCCCGCAACAACCTGCCCCTGGTGCTGGCCGATTTTCACCAAAGTTGTGGGCACACCCCGGCTTGGACCACGCTGAGTGATGCCGCCTTGCTGACCGACTTGGCATGGATGCAAAGCGTGAACATCGAACATCGCTTGGGGCGAGTGGTGGCCATCTACAGCCCCAGCGATGCGATTGTGCCCAAGGCACTGGCAGAATCCTGTTTTGCGCAAGCCGAGCACTGCACCTTGCTCGCTGTGGATGCACCCCACGGCGAATTGGGCAAGAACGCAACAAGGTATACTGATGCGCTGCTGCCGCACTTGCGCAGTCATTAATCCCACGTGCAGACCATGCCAACACCCTTGCAACACCGCGCCGCCTCACACCGGTTTTCTGGCGCAGCTGCCGATTATGACCATCACGCCCGCGTGCAACGCCATGCTGCGTTGCACCTGTGCAACTGGACCCATCAGATGCTGCCCACTGGCTTTGCACCCAAGGCCTGTATCGACGTGGGCAGCGGCACAGGGTTCATCACCGAACATTTATTAAACACCTACACAGACGCCCCGGTGCATGCCATCGACTTGGCGCCTGGCATGCTCGCCGAGCTACAACGCAAGCTGCCGACCCAGCGTTTGCACACCCATGTGCTCAACGGCGAAGAATTGGCGGTGGAGCACCTTTGGGCCCCCAATCAATCCCTGCTCATGTCGGGCATGTGCGCCCAATGGTTTAACCACCTTGAAGACGCGATTCGACGCTGGCTGTCGGTCTCCAACACCTTGGCCTTCAGTGTGCTGTTGGATGGCTCATTTCAGGCGTGGCAGGTTGCGCACGAAGACACCAAGCAAGCCTGCGGGCTTCGCCAATTGCCCAAAGCCAGCGCGCTTTTGGACATTCTGGACAATCTCACCACCGAAGGTCTGGTGGCCAGCACCGCTCACCACAGCAAAGAATTTTTGGACCACCATCCGGATGGGCTGTCCTTTGCACGCAGCCTGCGGGCCATTGGCGCAGACCTGCCGCGCCCCAACCACCAACCGGCCAATTTGTGGCGGGTGATCAATGCCCTGGGTGAGGCATGCACCATGAATTACCACATCGGCTTTTATTACCTGGAACGCCCGTGAAATCCGTGTTTGTAACCGGCACCGACACCGGGATTGGAAAAACCATCACCAGCGCCTGGTTGTGCCACCATTGGCAGGCCGATTACTGGAAGCCTGTGCAAAGCGGGCTCGACGATGGCACCGACACCACCCGTGTGCAAGCGCTTGCCCAGTGCAAAATCCACCCAGAGACTTACCGCTTGAGCGCACCGCTGTCGCCGCACCAATCGGCCGCGCTCGATGGCGTGCACATTGAACTTGCAAATTTTGTTTTGCCCAAAGCAAACAAGTTGGTGGTGGAAGGCGCAGGGGGCTGCATGGTGCCGCTGAACTGGGAGCACACCCTGCTCGACCTCATGAAACAATTGGCCTTGCCTGTGCTCTTGGTGGCCCGCAGCGGCCTGGGCACCATCAACCACACCTGCCTGAGTGTGCAAGCCCTGCGCGCTGCAAAGCTGCAAGTGCTGGGCGTGATCATGGTGGGGCCCACCAACGCACCCAACCGGCAAGCCATTGAGCATTTTGCCAAAGTGCCCGTGCTGGCCGAACTGCCCCACTGGCGCACTGTGAGCAGCCAGGCCCTGGGCAAACATGCCATGCCTGAGGCCTTGCGCAAAGCCCTGGAGGGGCTTGCATGAGCCAAGCGAACTGGCATACCGGCACACACGCCAGCAGCGAGTTGCTAGGCATCGACCAGCAATACTGCTGGCACCCTTTCACGCAAATGCAAACCGCACAAGCCCCGCTGCCCGTGGTGCGTGGGCAAGGTGAGTTTTTGTACACCAACCATGGCGACAAATACTTTGATGCCGTGTCCAGTTGGTGGGTGAACATTCATGGCCATGCACACCCGGCCATTGCACAGGCCATTGCGGAACAAGCCCACCTGTTGGAGCATGTGATGTTTGCGGGCGTTACCCACCCACCGGCGGCCATGCTGGCAAAACGCCTGGTGCAAAGCGCACCAGCGCCGATGGCCAAGGTGTTTTACTCCGACAACGGCTCCACCGCCATTGAAGTGGCCCTGAAAATGGCCTTCCAGTATTGGCAAAACAAAGGCGCACCTCAAGCACACCGCCGCAAAGTGATCGCCCTTCAGGGCGGCTATCACGGAGACACCTTTGGCGCCATGGCCGCTGGGCAATCCAGCGGGTTTTACAACCCCTTCAAACCCTGGTTGTTCGGCGTGGACTTTGTGAGCACGGGCACCTGCGCCTGTACCGAGGAACAAAGCCTTGCTGAACTCGACCTCTTGCTGCAAAACGGGGAACAGTATGCTGCCATCATTCTTGAACCGCTGATACAAGGCGCCAGCGGCATGCGAATGATGCGCCCGGCGTATGTGGCAGCGCTGTGCAAGCGAAGCCAAGCGGCAGGCCTACTGGTCATCTTCGATGAGGTGTTCACTGCCTTTGGTCGCACAGGCACGCTCTACGCCGCCGAGCAAGTGGCGCAACACCATGGGCATGCAGACCTCATCGCCATTTCAAAAGGGCTCAC
>DASUDK010000160.1:0-11761 GCA_036275655.1 Limnobacter sp.
CGGCGACCTGCAAGAGGGAGATGCCGTCGTTGGCGTTGCGGGCGGCCACATCAAAGCCTTTGATCTGGGCATTCATGCGCTCGGCAATGGCCAAGCCTGCGGCGTCGTCCTTGGCGCTGTTGACGCGCAAACCCGAGGACAGGCGGGCAATCGAGTTGTTTAGGCCAATCCCAGAACCAGAGAGGTTCTTCTGAGCGGTCAGCGATGCAACGTTGGTGTTGATTCCTAGCATGATATTTCTCCAAGCAGTATTTAAGTGTCTTCGGGTCAGTCGCCTTCAGTGTCAAGCACTGTCGTGCGCTGCCCTATGTCCCGGTTATCGAGTGCCCAACACAAAACTTGAGACTGTTTTTGCACGATCGAAAATATTCTTTCGGGGGCATCAAGTTCCCGTTTCCGTGGTCGTAAACCGCGCCCCGCGCAGCGCGGCGCACTGCCCGGGCAACCTTCAGGGCTACCCTTTTGGAGTCCTACAGTTTTTGCAAGTTTGTCCGTTAAGAAAGCCATGTATTTAACATTTGCAGTCCCCGCATTTGCCCGCTTGAAAGGGGCAATCCAATGAGGGGTACGATCGAATGGGGGGATCCCCCCTCCTTGCGATGCTTTGTGTTGTTGACTTGCGGGATAGTGAAGCCATGTCAGACAGCTTCCTACACTCGAATGTTTGTTGGGATGACTGAATGAATAGAACTTGGATGATTCAGGTTCTTGGGCCGTAAGCCGATGATGCGTATGAGGGGATTGCCGCTGAAAACCAAGTGTTGAAGTGAGCAAACAGGACGCAGTCAATAACGCAGTACAACAAAGATTGAATTGGAGGATGTTCAAATGAAAAGTACCCGCTTGCTCGACGAGATTCGCGAAACCAACCTGTCCTACTTGCTTTTGGCACAGCAACTGATCCGCGAAGACCGCGCCGAAGCCACATTCCGTCTCGGTATTTCTGAGGAAGTGGCTGACTTGATTGATCAACTCACCACTGCACAAGTGCTGCGCATCGCTTCCAGCAACATGCTGATGTGTCGCTTCCGCTTCGACGATGAAGTGGTGTGGAACTTGCTGACCAGCCACACCAAAGACCGCACAGTCTCTGGCATGCACGCCGCCATCATCATGTCGGGCAAAGCAGCCAACGCGGCGGTTTAAGCAGTTGGTCATTCAAGGACGGGGGGTCACCATGGCAAAAGTCAAATCAATCATTTCTGAAGCAGCGCAAATTCAATTGGCCACGGAGCTGATTCGTCTGGATGCCCGCTTGCAAGTGCTGGAGTCTGAGACCCAGTTGTCGCGGGAGCGTTTGCTGAAGCTCTACAAAGAGCTCAAGCACAAGTCGCCACCCAAAGGCATGCTGCCTTTTTCCACCGACTGGTTCATGACCTGGCAGCCGAACATTCACTCATCGCTTTTTATCAACATTTACCAAACACTGATCAAGAGCACCGAGATTGAAGACATCGAAGCCATCATCAAGGCTTATCGCATGTACCTGGAGCAGGTTACGCAGCTTGGTCTGCCCGAAGTGTTGTCGCTGACACGCGCATGGCGCCTGGTGAAGTTTTTTGATGCAGGCATGTTAACCACCACGGCTTGCAAAGAGTGTGAGGGCCGCTTTGTGGTTCACACGTATGAATTGGTCAACGAGTATGTGTGCGGCCTGTGCCACATGCCTTCTCGCGCAGGCAAAACCCGCCAATCCGCAGCAGAGCGATTCTTCAACGAAGAGGCAGGCATCGAAGCCTGATTCGAACACCCAAGCCCTGGGGAGTTGGGCTTTTGGTTTACCCCTGCTGCGTAAAAAAGGTCCGGTTGCATCCTCCCACCCTCTGTCTCTTCCGGGTCTGCAGCAGGGGTTTCTACACCCCCAAATGGTCAACCATCCGTGGTTGACCATTTTTTATTTCTGGCGGACCTCAAAAAAGGTGAAGGGCTTTGCTGGTCTGCGTTACAGCGGAGTTAACCATGCGTTGAACTCGCCCATAAAAGCCACTTTATTCCGACAAAAGATTTTACAAAGTCTGCCGACAATACCTATACAGAAAAACCATTTGCAGACAGAGAAACCAACCCATGTTAGTCGTCATCGGTTTTGTGATTGTTATCTTTGCCGTGCTTGGCGGTTTCGCCTTCATGGGGGGCCACCTCATCACGCTTTGGCAGCCCGTGGAAATTTTGATCATTGGTGGTGGTGCTTTGGGCGCCTTCATTGTGAGCAATCCACCATCGGTGCTCAAAGCCGCTGGCAAAGCCATGGGCGATGCATTCAAACCTTCCAAAGTCACCAAGGCTTTTTACATGTCCCTGATGGCGCTGATGTTTGAAGTGCTCACCAAGGTGCGCAAAGAGGGGCTGATGTCGATCGAAGGCGATGTGGAAGACCCCGAGCAAAGCCCGCTGTTTCAAAAATATCCAGAAGTGCTGTCGGACCACCACATTGTGGAGTTCATGACCGATTACCTGCGCCTCATGGTGAGCGGCAACCTCAATCCCATGGAAATTGAAAACCTCATGGATGAGGAGCTTGAGACCCATCACAACGAGACCCATGCTCCTCAAGCGGCGGTGCAAAACATGGCCGATGGCCTGCCAGCCTTTGGTATTGTGGCCGCCGTGATGGGGGTGGTGCATGTGATGGGCTCGGTGGGGCAGGTGAGCAATGCACAACTGGGCGTGATGATTGCAGCCGCCCTCGTGGGCACCTTTTTGGGCATTTTGCTTGCTTATGGATTTGTTGGCCCACTGGCCAACATCATCAACCACCGCATCGCCGAGTCTTCCAAACCGTTTGAATGTGTAAAAACCACATTGCTGGCCAGCCTGAATGGCTATTCGCCCGCGCTGGCGGTCGAATTTGGTCGCAAGGTGCTCTACTCCACCGAGCGCCCCTCGTTTGTTGAACTCGAAGAACACGTCAAGAGCACCAAAGGCAAGTGATCATGGCCAAGTCCGAAGAAGAACGCCCAATCATCGTTGTCAAGAAGATCAAGAAAGGTGGCCATGGCCACCACGGTGGCGCTTGGAAGATCGCTTACGCCGACTTTGTCACAGCCATGATGGCCTTCTTCTTGTTGATGTGGTTGCTTGGGTCCACGTCGGAGGGTGACCTCAAAGGAATTTCCGACTACTTCAACTCCCCGCTCAAAGTGGCCCTGATGGGTGGTGATGGCTCAGGCACAGCCACCAGCGTGATTGATGCTGGCGGCACAGACCTGGCCCGCCAGGTTGGTCAAATCAAATCGGGCAGCAACAGCGACCGCAACACCAACTACAACACCAGCAACAAAACCGCCGCGTTTGAACAAGCCGAGGCCAGCCGCCTTCTTGAGTTAAAGGGGGAAATTGAGGGCCTAATCGACGCATCGGATTTGATGAAACAGTTTAAAAATCAGATATTGCTGGACATCACACCCGAGGGTTTGAGGATCCAGATTGTGGACGAACGCAGCCGCCCCATGTTCGATTCTGGCAGCGCGGTGTTGAAGGATTACATGCGTGACATTTTACGCACCATCACCAAAGTGTTGCTTGAAGTGCCCAACAAACTCACGCTGTCTGGGCACACCGATGCAACGCCTTACTCCTCCGGCGTGAAGGGGTACAGCAACTGGGAGTTGTCGGCAGACCGTGCCAATGCGAGCCGGCGAGAAATGACTGCCGCTGGCATGCCGGACGCCAAAATGTTGCGTGTGGTGGGGTTGGCCTCGTCGGTGTCGCTGGATGAGAAAGACCCCTACGCAGCAGTCAATCGCCGCATCGCGATTGTGGTGATGAACAAACGTGCTGAGGATGCCGTGCGCGCCTTGGCCAACCAAGACGATGGGTTGGACACCAATATGGTGGATTTACCTCCTATCCCGAGTATAGAAGGATTGCCCTTGAAGAAAGGGCAATAAAGAAATTTGAAATTAGACCCGGAAGGTCAACTGTCAGGAGCAATAGAAATGCAAAACGATTACCGCTTGATGAACATGATCGATGAAAAGGCGAGGCTGGCAGGCTCCAACAAAATGGAGTTGCTCCTGTTCTCCCTGGGCTCAACCGAGGTGTTTGGCATCAATGTGTTCAAGGTGCGTGAAGTGTGCGAAACACTGCCCATCACCCGCACACCCAACATGCCCCCCGGTGTTGAAGGCATCATTTCTTTGCGCGGCAGCATTTTGCCAGTGATTGATCTGGCTCAGTGCCTGCGCATGGACAACGGCTCCGAGCGGACCAAGTTGATCATCACAGAATTCTCCTCTCACACACAGGCCTTCCTGGTCCAGGACGTGGATCGGATTGTTCGCGTGGATTGGGAGCAGGTCAAATCGCCACAGAGCATCGGTCAGTCGCAAAGCGCAATGATCACCGCACTCACCGAGTTGCCCGATGGCAAGCTCGTGTCCATCCTCGATGTTGAACAAATTCTTGGTGAGGTGATTGGCGAAGGCGATGTACCCAACATGGACGCGATGAGGCCAGAGCATCCTTACCCTGTGTTCTTTGCCGACGATTCCAACCTTGCGCGCAAAAAGATCACCGAGGTGCTGGAAAAACTGAACCTGCCATACCAAAGCGCGACCAACGGCCGTGAAGCCTGGGAAAAGCTGCGCAACATCGCAGGACGTGCCGAGCAAGAGAGACGCGATCTGAAAGATGTGGTCTCGCTGATCCTGGTGGACGCCGAGATGCCAGAAATGGACGGCTACGTGTTGACCCGGCATATCAAAGAAGACCCCCGTTTTAAAGGCATCCCCGTGGTGATGCATTCCTCCCTGTCCTCGGTTGCCAACAAGAAGCTTGGGCAGCAGGTCGGCGTGGACGCTTATGTCGGCAAGTTTCATCCAGAAGAGCTGGCGCAGATGGTTACCTCGATGCTTCACCCAGCTTAAGGAGCAAGCATGAATCCCGAAGATCTTAAAATCCTGATCGTTGACGACTTTTCGACCATGCGTCGAATTGTTCGCAACCTTCTCAAGGAAATTGGCTACAACAACGCCGACGAGGCCGAGGACGGTGCAGTTGCACTGGCCAAGTTGAAGGCAGGCAACTTCAACTTTGTTGTGAGTGATTTGAACATGCCCAACATGAACGGCTTTGAGCTGTTGCGCAACATTCGCGGGGATGCCGATTTAAAGCACCTGCCCGTGTTGCTGGTGACCGCAGAAGCGAAAAAAGAAGACATTGTGACTGCAGCACAGATGGGGGCCAATGGCTACATCGTCAAGCCATTCACCAAAGCAACCTTGGAAGAAAAACTCACCAAGATTGTCGCCAAGATGTCTGTTTAAACAAAAAGAATTCAAGAGAGAGGTCCAAACGATGAGCCCTGATAACTTGAAGAGCGGCGACAACGACGAGCTCGAAGCCCTTTTTAACGAAATTGCTGAACAGCGCGTGTGGGACACCACCGACGATGCCCCGGCCAAGCCTGCTGCTGCACCTGTGGCCAATGCTGAGCCACAATATACCCTCAGTGCTGGCCTGGAGGACGATCCGCATGACGTGTTTCGCCGGGTGGGTTCACTGACCCGCAAATTGCACGATGCATTGCGAGAACTGGGCTACGACAAAAACGTTGAAGACGCCGTGAGCGCCTTGCCCGATGCGCGGGCCAGACTCAACTACATCGCAGACCTCACTGGCAAAGCGGCAGAAAAAGTACTGGCCGCCGTTGAAAGCTCCCAAAAGCTCAATGATGACGTGGCCGCACGCGCTGCAGAATTGGATGCGCAATGGGATCGTTTGTACAACAACGAAATGAGTCTTGAAGAATTCAAGGCCCATGCGCAGGCCAACCGTGAATTTGTCAAGCAGATTGGCCAATGCAGCAACGCCATGGGCAGCAAACTGACCGACATCATGATGGCCCAGGATTTCCACGACCTCACTGGGCAGGTTGTGAATCGGATTGCCAACATGGCCCAGAACCTGGAAGAGCAACTGGTGCAACTCTTGCTCGACACCACGCCTCCCGACCAACGCAAACAAGTGGAAGAAACCTGGTTGTCTGGCCCAGCCATGAATGCGGAAGGCCGAACCGACGTGTGTGCCAATCAAACCCAAGTGGATGATTTGCTCGAGAGCCTGGGCTTCTGAAACCAGGCCATACAGACCCAGTGTGGGAGAAACAGATGAGTGCGTTCAGTGATGTTGAATTGTTGCAGGACTTCCTGACCGAAGCCGGCGATTTGCTTGAAGACGTGGACAGCAAACTGGTGGAGCTGGAGCAAAGTCCAGAGGACGCCGAATTGCTCGCCACCGTCTTCCGTGGCTTCCACACCATCAAAGGGGGGGCAGGATTTCTAGAGGCCTCTCACCTGGTGGAGCTTTGCCACAAAACAGAAAATCTCTTTGACAAACTCCGCGCGCGCACGCTCACGCTCACCGCAGAAATGATGGATTCCATCCTGGCTGCCACCGGCGAAGTGCACCGCATGTTTGGCGAAATGCGCAACGGTCAGCAACCCACTGCAGCCCCTGCAGAATTGCTGGATGCCTTGGATGCCGCCATTGAAGGTCGTGCAGTGGCGCATGCCCCTGTGCAAGTGGCCGTTGCGGCGCCCACGCAGCCAGCTGCGCCAGTGCCTGTGGTCACCGTGAGCGCCGAAGATGATTTGGACTGGGCCGGGCTTTACGAAGCCGTGGTCGGTCAACCACCCCGCGAACTTGCACAAGCAGCGCTAAGCACGGCCATGGCCACCGAGGCGATTGCCAAGCAGGCCGAAGCCGCTGTACGCCCCAAAGCCCAGCCCAAGGCCAAAGCCGCAAGTCCAGCAGCGGCCGCTGCCAACAAAGAAAACACCATCCGCGTAGACACCGCCCGATTCGACCAGATATTGAACTTGAGTGGCGAAATCGGCCTCACCAAAAACCGGCTCAATTGCCTGTTCCAGGCCATCTCGCTGGGTACACCCAGCGAAGAGATGATCAAATCCCTCGACACCGTGGTGGGCCAACTGGACATGTTGGTGTCCGACTTGCAATCGGCCGTGATGAAAGCGCGCATGCAGCCCGTGGGCCGTGTGTTCCAGAAGTACAGCCGGCTTGCACGCGATGTGGCCCGGCAATTGGGCAAAGATGTTGAATTGGTGATTGAAGGCGCCGAAACCGAGGTGGACAAATCCATCCTGGAAGAGCTCAACGACCCACTTGTGCACTTGGTGCGCAATGCCGTGGACCATGGCATTGAAACGATTGCAGACCGCACCGCTTGCGGAAAAAATCCCAAAGGCATCGTGAACCTCTCCGCCCGGCAAACCGGAGACCACATCGTCATCGAGATTCAAGACGATGGCCGTGGCATGAAACCCGAGGTGATTCGCGAGAAAGCGGTTGAAAAGGGCCTGATCACCGCCGAAGAGGCCAGCCAATTGAATGTGCAAGACAGTCTGCAACTGATTTTCTTGCCTGGATTTTCAACCAAAGATCAAATCTCCGATATCTCCGGGCGCGGCGTGGGCATGGATGTCGTCAAAACCAACATTCAACGCCTCAACGGACGAATCGAGATTGAGTCCAATCCTGGAGAAGGCTCCAGAATCACGATTTTGTTGCCACTGACCTTGGCCATTCTGCCCGTGCTCATGCTCAAGCTGGAAGAGCAGATTTACTCGTTGCCATTGTCTGCTGTTCGGGAAATTATTCCGATTGAAGAAGACAAAGTGCAATACGTCGGCGGCAAACCCACCATGGTGGTGCGCGGCGAAGTGCTGCCACTGCTGGACCTGGCCACCTTGATTGGCCGACCCACCAGCCCAGGCCCCAAAGTGGGAGTGCTGGCCATCAGCGGAAATCGCGCCTGTATTTTGGCGGTAGACACCCTGGTGGGCCAAGACGAAGTGATGATCAAACCCCTGGATGGCGTCAAGCCCAAAGGCGTTGCGGGTGCCACCTTGTCGGGCGAGGGGCTTTTGGTGCTGGTGCTGGAGCTGCGTGAGCTGCTGGAGGGCAAGCTGTAAAATGGCTCGGTGCCCGTGAGGACGCAGTTCACAAACCCCAAAAAACCCAGTGCCTCACACTGGGTTTTTTTATGGTCACTCCCCAAAACTAGGGGGTTTTTTCACGGTTTTTAAAACAATGGATTAACCCATCTGCCACCGATAATCAAACATCGGCAACACACGCCTCAACACATACACACACCGTGCACACGATGCATGGGGCCTGGGAGTTACCTGCATGAGTTCACTGTACCGCAGCATCGAAAAAAGCTTCTTCTTCACGCTAAGCCGCAAACTATTGGGCAACGTGGCAGCCATTGGTTTTGTTGCCATGCTGGGTCACCTGGCCCTGTACACCTGGGTGGTTGGCAAAATGCCCACCGAGCATCTGAGTGAATTTCGATGGTTCATGCTGGGCACCTTGACCTTGATTGCACTGGCGTGCGTAGGCGCATTTTTGTACCTGCGCCACCTGGTAGTTAGGCCAGTCAAATTGCTCTCTGGGCGCATGGACCAGCTGGCCAACGGGGAAGGTGATTTGTCTGTCAACCTGCCCACAGTGACACAAGATGAACTGTGTGACCTTGCCCAAAATTACAATGCATTCATGGAACGCTTGCGTGACTTGATTCACGAGATTCGTCGCATGACAGCACAAGTCTCCATGGAGTCCGTGCGTGTTTCCGGCAGCCTCAAAGATGCCAGCCGCACCGCCGACAAACAAGGTGCCATCACCAGCGAGATCTTTCAGGCCGCTGACCTTGCCAGCTCCGCCATGGAGAATGTCGCGAGCAGCGCCAATTACCTGTCCACAGCCACAGGCGAACATCTGGACACCGTCAACTCATCCTACCGCGAGCTGCTCACTGTGGCCGAAGAAATGAACCAAGCCTCCGGCAGTTTAAACAGCTTTGGCAACACCGTGGAGAAGCTCGCGCAAACAGGCAAAGGCATTGAAAGCATCGTGAAACTGATCAACGACATCTCGGATCAAACCAACCTGCTGGCTTTGAATGCTGCCATTGAAGCCGCCCGTGCGGGTGAGCAGGGGCGCGGATTTGCCGTGGTTGCCGATGAGGTTCGAGGCCTTGCAGAGCGTGTCAAATCCGCCACGGGTGAAATACGGGGCAATATTTCGTCCATGCTCAAATTGGTGGCAGAAACTCAACAAGAAACGCGCGAGATCAACGCCAGCATTTTGCGTGGCCAAGACACCGTCAGCACCTCATCGTCCAAATTCTCTGGCATGGTCCACAGTTTTGAAGAGATGAGCAGTCAAATCAACGACGTAACAAACCAAGTGCAATCGGTCAAACAAATCAATGCCGAGGTGTCTGAGAAAGCCTCACAGATTCGCGACACGGCGCAGTCGGTGATTGATCAAACCACCAGCTCCGAGAAATCCAGCGCAGAATTGGCTGGTGCAACGGACCGCATCAAAGAACTGGTTGCTCGATTCAAAATTGGCAAAGGCGCATACGAGACCATCATCGAGCGCGCCATGCAAGCCCGTGAAGAGTGCAAAAACATCTTGATTACTGCCCTTGAAAACGGACACGATATTTTTGATGAGGCCTACAAGCCCATCCCAAATACCAACCCCCAGAAATACAGCACCCGCTACGACAAGATCGTGGAGCGGCAGTTGCAAGGGGCCTACGACCGATTGGTGAGCAACGTGCCTGGCTCCGTGTTCTCCTTGTGTGTGGACCGCAAAGGGTACGCGCCCACCCACAACAGCAAATACTCCAGGCCGCTCACTGGCGATTTAAAGGTGGATTTGGTTGAAAGCCGCGACAAACGCATGTTCAGCGACCCTGTGGGTCTGCGTGCTGCGCAAAACCTCTCCCCATGGCTTTTGCAAACCTACAGACGCGACACGGGCGAGGTGCTCAATGATTTGTCATTGCCGATTGAAATCAACGGGCGCCATTGGGGCGGCATCCGGCTCGGATTCAGCCCCGAGTTGTTGATCAAAGATTAATTCCGGCGTGCGAACTGCACTTTCAAAAAACCGCAGGGTTCACCCCCTGCGGTTTTTTTCTTTCCATGCGTTCAGATGGGGCTCGCACTCCTTGAGCGCGGCAACCAAACCTGCGGTGGCATTTTCAAAGCTTGAAATGCTTTTGACCCCCGATTGCCGGCAAGCCACTTCCAAGGATTCCGCCAAGGCGCGGCAATCTTCCAAACCAATTGCGGCACTGGCGCCTTTCACGTTGTGGGCGGCATCGCCCAACAAACCGAGGTCCTGTTTGTTGCAGGCACCCTGCAAGCGGGTGATGTAGCCGTCGCGCTCTTTTAAAAACACATCAATCAGCATGCAAAGCAATGCGTGATCGTTGTCAATTCTTGCCAAAGCGTCGGTGGGGTTGTAATTCATGGGGATGTGGCCGTTTGCTGCTTGTGTGAATGCCTCCAGTTTACCGTTCAATTCCGGCTTTTAAATCTCGATGGAGGTTTTCATAATAAGAACCTTGTACAACTCGGGGCGCTGCTTTGGCAGAAGATACCGATCAGGAAAAAGACCTACCGGCCTCAGAACAAAAGATTCGAAAGGCCAGAGAAGAGGGCAACGTACCGCGATCCAGAGAACTCGGCGGTGGTGTGGTGCTGCTCGCAGGTGTTTCCTTGTTGTACGTGATGGGCACCGAGCTGGTGAGCCAGAGCGAAAAACTGCTGCGCCAGGGCTTGATCCTTGAACGCGAACAGGCATTTGACACCAAACACATGGGACTCAAATGGGTGTCCATGTTGCAAGAAAGTCTCTTTATTTTGGTGCCCTTGTTTTTGGTGGTGTTTGTTGCGGCCATCGTGGCCAACGTGTCTGTGGGTGGTCTGAATTGGTCCTCCAAGGCGCTGGAGCCCAAGTTCTCAAAACTCAATCCCATCACTGGATTGAAAAATATATTCTCCGTCAACGGCCTCGCTGAGTTGGTCAAAGCCATTCTCAAATCGGTGTTGCTCGGTGGGGTGGGGTACTTGCTCATCATGCAGGATTTGGGCGCCTTTGCCCAGCTGTCTGCCATGCCCTTGGAACAGGCCATGGCCGAAACCGCGCGCATCACCATCAAAGACGCATTGATTTTGGCTTTGGTGTTCATGCTCATTGTGGCGATGGATGTGCCCTACCAACTGTGGCGGTACTACAAAGGCCTGCGCATGAACCTGGAAGAACTCAAGCGCGAGTCCAAAGAATCGGAAGGCGATCCACACCTAAAGGGCAAAATCAAAAGCATGCAGCGCGAAGCAGCCCGCCGCCGCATGATGGCCTCCGTGCCCAAAGCCGATGTGATTGTGACCAACCCAACCCACTATTCTGTGGCCTTGCAATATGACAAACAAGGCAAGGGCGCGCCCAAAGTGGTGGCCAAAGGATTGGGGCCACTCGCCCTCAAAATTCGAGAAGTGGGCAAAGCCAGTGGCGTGCCCATGGTAGAGGCCCCACCACTTGCCCGAGCCCTCTATGCAAACGTCGACCTTGAGCAAGAAATTCCCAGTGCACTGTACACCGCAGTGGCCAAGCTGCTTGCCTATGTGTATGCCTTGGCAGAGGGAAGGGCGCATTTGTTGGAAGTGCCTGGGGAGAAAGACATACCAGCAGGCATGGATCCCGGCGTGAAGTCTTGACTGGCACGAGGCTGAGCTACAACTATGGCAACAGGCCGAGCCTCTCTACTGGCCCAGAAGCGCACCGGGGCCATGCCCCTTTGCGACGGCCAATCTGTATTTCCCTCCCTGAGCCTGGCCTGAACTGAGGCCCACCCTCGAAAAAAGAGGTCGGGCTGGGCCTCTGCCCCGTTGGGTCACCGTTCATGCACGGCACGGTCGGGCAGATTGTCCTG
>DASUDK010000161.1:0-5808 GCA_036275655.1 Limnobacter sp.
ACAAGTGCAACCAAGGCACAGGCATTTTTGGAGACCCTCAACATGACCAATCCATGGCGCAAGCTGGCGCGCACCTTACTCACCATTGCTGTTTTTACCCTGTGGGTGGCCCACAGCCCTGCAAAATCCCAAGAGCTTCAAGATTGGGATCGCGTCAAGGCCTCGGGGGTGCTCACTGTGGCGGTGTACAACTTTTTGGCACCCTATTCTGACCAGGGCAAAGGAATTGACGTGGACATTGCCAAGGCACTTGCCGACAAGCTGGGCCTGGGCTTGAAGGTTCGCCCGTTCAATGAAGACGAAGAGTTTGCCGATGATTTGCGCAACATGGTGTGGCGTGGGCATTACCTGGCAGGTGGACCAGCCGATGTGTTGATGCATGCCCCGGTGGACACCTACATCATGCAAAAAGAAGATCAGGTGTTGTTTTTCTCGCCCTACACCCGCGATGACATATACGTGGCCCGCAATCTTCAAAAGTTGCCGACCCTGGACAGCTTGGAGCCTTTCAGCAAGCCAGGCAACAAAATTGGCGCCGAAGCGGCTGCACTGCCCAGTGTGATGCTGGCCGGTGCCGACGGCGCTGCATACGCCGACAACCTGGTGAACTTTAAAACGCCCAAAGAAGCGGTGGATGCCCTGGTGAAAGGCGAATTGGTGGCTGTGATGGCGACCCGGGCCGAGCTGGAGTGGGCGTTGAGTTTGCACAAGGACAAAGCTTCGGATTTTTATGTGTCCAAGGTGCCCCACAACGCCTTGCCCGCGCAGGGGTGGGCCGTGGGCATGGCGACCAAAAAGAGCAATCGTGTGCTGGCCGAAAAATTGACCGTGGCCATGACAGAGCTGCGGGAGTCTGGCGAACTTGCCAAAATTTTTGCACGGTATGGCGTCAAGTACATGCGCCCTTGATTGCCTTGTTGATCCGTCTGCAACAGGTGTCCCATTTTGCAACACTTGTTGCAGTGCCCGCGCAGTGAATTTTTGAAATTGTGAAAGTTGTTGCCGCGAGCCATTGAACTGGCCATTTCGAGTTGGCAGGCTTATTGCATAAGTAGCGCCCGTATGGGACCACATTCAACAAAACCAATAAACCAAAGCGAGGATATCCGGGATGCAAAAATCTCTTCACATCACGCCTGACAAATGCACAGGCTGCTTGCAGTGTGAAATGGCCTGTAGCTATGAAAACTACCAGGTGTTTAACACGTCACTGTCGCGCATCAAGGTGTTCGATTTTCATCACACCGGCAAAAAAGTGCCATACACCTGCACCCAATGCGACGAGGCTTGGTGTTTGCACGCTTGCCCGGTTGAGGCCATCACCATGGACAAGCAGAGCGGCGTGAAACTGGTGGCCGAGGATGTGTGCGTGGGCTGCAAGGTGTGCACCATTGCTTGCCCATTTGGCACCGTGAACTACGTGCAAGAAACCGGCAAAGTCCAGAAGTGCGACTTGTGCGGTGGCGAGCCTGCCTGTGCAGAAGCCTGCCCAACCGGCGCAATCACTTTTGTGGATTCCAACTGGACTGGATTGGACAAGATGAAGCAGTGGGCCGAAAAGCTGAGCAATCAGGCGCACGCGTAAACCATTAGGGAGAAGACGAACATGGCATGGACAGGCAAAGTACTGCGTGTGAACCTGAGCACAGGCACCTGCACGAGTGAAGACCTTCGGATGGATTGGGCCAAAACCTACCTGGGCCAACGTGGTTTGGCAACCAAGTATTTTGTGGAAGAGGTGGACGCAAAGGTCGACCCACTCTCTCCAGAGAACAAACTGATTTTTGCAACTGGTCCCTTGACGGGCACCATGGCCTCCACCGGCGGCCGTTACTCAGTGATCACCAAGGGCCCGCTGACTGGCGCCATTGCATGCTCCAACTCGGGTGGCTACTGGGGCAATGAGTTGAAATCCGCAGGCTGGGACATGGTCATCCTGGAAGGCAAATCCCCCAAGCCTGTTTACCTGTTGATTGAAAACGAGAAAGCCAAGTTGATGGACGCCTCCGACTTGTGGGGCAAGAGTGTGTGGGACACCGAGCCTGCGCTGAAAACCAAACACCAAGACCCATTGATGCGTGTGTGCTCGATTGGCCGCGCGGGTGAAAACGGCGTGCTGTACGCCGCTGTGGTGAATGATTTGCACCGGGCCGCAGGCCGCTCTGGCGTGGGCACCGTGATGGGCTCCAAGATGCTCAAAGCCATTGCGGTGCGCGGCACCAAGGGTGTGGGCAACATCAAGAACCCCAAAGAGTTCATGAAGGTCACTTTCGAGAAAAAGAAGATCTTGGCCGAAAACGCCGTGACCGGCCAGGGCCTGCCCACCTACGGCACCCAGGTGTTGATGAACGTGATCAACGAAATGGGCGCCATGCCCACGAACAACCACCGCGATGTGCAATTTGACGGCGCCAAAGACATCTCTGGCGAAAAAATGCACGAACCCCGCAAGACGGACGGCAAGGCCAACCTGGTCACCAACCAGGCCTGCTTTGGTTGCACCATTGCTTGTGGTCGCATCTCCAAGATTGATGAAACCCATTTCACGGTCGAAAACAAGCCCCAGTACTTTGGTGCATCTGGCGGCCTGGAATACGAGGCTGCGTGGGCCTTGGGTTCCTCAAACGGCGTGAACGACCTGGAAGCGCTCACCTATGTGAACTTCCTGTGCAACGAGCATGGGATTGATCCCATTTCCTTTGGTGCGACCGTGTCTGCGGTGATGGAGCTCTACGAAATGGGCGTGCTCACCAAAGAGCAAATTGGCATTGAAGCGCCGTTTGGTTCTGCACAGGCCTTGGTGAAGTTGGCCGAATGGACTTGCAACGGCGAAGGCTTTGGCAAGGAAGTGGGCATGGGTTCAAAACGACTCACAGCCAAGTATGGTCACCCAGAGTTGTCCATGAGCGTGAAGGGGCAAGAGTTCCCAGCGTACGACTCCCGTGGCATTCAGGGCATGGGCTTGACTTACGCCACATCCAACCGTGGTGCGTGCCATTTGCGCTCTTACACCGTGGCCTCAGAGGTATTGGGCATTCCAGTGAAAACAGATCCATTGGTTACCGATGGCAAACCTGCCCTGGTGAAAGCATTCCAGGACGCGACAGCCATTTTTGACTCGGCAGGCATTTGTGTGTTCACAAGCTTTGCATGGACGCTGGCCGATGTGCAGCCCCAGGTGGCCGCAGCCTGCGGCGATGAGTTTGACATGGCGAACTTGGAAACCATGGGCGAGCGCATTTGGAACTTGGAACGCCAGTTCAACCTTGCCGCTGGCTTTACCAAAGCCGATGACGACCTGCCAGCGCGTTTGAAGAAAGACGCCGCCAAGGTGGGCCCCGCCAAAGGCTTGGTCAACGGCATCGACAAGATGTTGCCCGAGTATTACGAGCTGCGCGGATGGGACACCGAAGGTCGACCAACCAAAGCCACGCTGGAGCGTTTGGGGCTATGAGTGGCAATGCAAGCGTGACCCGCCACGTCATTCTGGGCAATGGCCCAGCGGGCGTGGTGGCGGCGGAGCAGATCCGCAAACACCGCCCCCGCGACACCATTGTGATGGTGGGGGGCGAGCCCGAGCCGCCGTATTCCCGCATGGCCATCCCCTACCTGCTGATTGGCAAGGTTGGGGAGAGTGGCACGTATTTGCGCAAAGATCCGGATCACTTCAAAAAACTGAACATCCAGGAAATTCGTGCCAAGGCCACCAAGCTCGACACGGCTGGCAAAAAGGTACAGCTCGACAATGGCGACACCCTGCATTATGACAAGCTGTTGATTGCCACTGGCGCACGGCCCATTTCACCGCCCATTCCTGGCGTGAATTTGCCAGGCGTCTACCCCTGCTGGACGCTGGAAAACGCCCGCCAAATTATTGAGCTGGCCAAGCCAGGCTCCCGCGTGTTGCAGATGGGTGCAGGGTTCATTGGCTGCATCATCATGGAAGCGCTGGCTTTGCGTGGCGTGAAACTCACCGTGGTGGAAATGGGCAACCGCATGGTGCCGCGCATGATGACCGAGGGCGCTGGCAGCATGATTCGCGACTGGTGCATTGCCAAGGGCGTGGATGTGCATTGCTCGACCAAGGTGGAGGCCATTGAAGCCGGCTCGCAAGCAGATGAGCAGGGTTTGATCTCGAAAATCGGATCGGCCTTGGGGTTTGGTACAGCGGTTGCCGCCAAAGGAGGCGCGCCTTTGCGAGCCAAACTTTCCAACGGCACCGTGCTCGATTGCGACCTCATCATCTCGGCCACAGGGGTAAAACCCAATCTGGACTTTTTGGAGGGCAGTGGCCTGCAAGTGGACCAGGGCCTGTTGGTGAATGATCACATGCAGACCAATATCCCAGATGTGTATGCCGCCGGTGATGTGGCCCAAGTGCGCGATTTTTCCACTGGGGAAAAAACCGTCAACATGATTCAACCTGCAGCGGCAGACGATGCACGCATCGCAGCGCAGAACATGATGGGCATGGGCACCACCACACCTGGAAGCTTGGCCATGAACGTGTTGGACACCCTGGGTTTGATTGCTGCAAGTTTTGGGCAATGGTGGGGGGCAGAAGGTGGTGAAGGTGTTGAGCTGCGCAACAAAGACGCATTCACCTACTTGCGTTTGGAATTCAAAGACGATGTGCTGATTGGTGCAACAAGTTTGGGCCTGACTGACCATGTGGGTGTGATGCGTGGCTTGATTCAGGGCAAAATTCGACTCGGCGAATGGAAAAAACATTTGCTGGAAGACCCAACCCGCTTGATGGAAGCCTACTTGGCTTGCGCACAATCACAGAGCACATGGAAATTACCTTCAAACTCTTTGCAACACTGACCGACTATTTGCCAGCGGGCCGCGTGGACAACGCGGTCCGCCTGCAAATCGACGAAGGCAGCACCGTTCAGCAAATCATCGACCGTTTTCATCTGCCTGAAAAATTGACGCACCTGGTGTTGGTCAATGGCGTGTATGTGGACCCGGCAGACCGAATCACCAAAACGCTCACCGAAGACGATGTGCTTGCCATTTGGCCGCCCATCGCTGGTGGGTAAAGGCTCGCATGCCCGAATTTCAAAACGCGGTGACGCTGGACATGTCTTGCACAGAGCGTGAGCTTTGGCGATGGCTCAATGAGCTCATCGCTCACCTCTATCCGATGCAGCACAGCGCGGCTTCCTCAGCAGACTTCTTGGTGCAGGGTGGTTTGGCTCGCATCCATTGGGAAGCTTTGCCAGATCGCGTCATCGCCCTGGTGCGCTTGAAGCGCCTGGCGGTCTCGATCGGGTTTGAGGCGGGAGTGCCCGTGCCCGAGCGGGATGAGTTTGTGAGGCAGTTTAGGCTACACACGCTGCGGGGCGGTGGCTGAGCTACATCTATGGCCACAGGCTGAGCCTCTCTACTGGCCCGAGGCCGAGCAGAGGCTTGTTTCTCGCTGAAAACCCGTTGATCCCTTGGCTCCGCCTGAAGAGACCTGGGCCCAGAAGCGCACCGGGGCCAAGCCCCTTGGCGACGGCCAATCTGTATTTCCCTCCCTGAGCCTGGCCTGAACTGAGGCCCACCCTCGAAAAAAGAGGTCGGGCTGGGCCTCTGCCCCGCTGGGGCACCGTTCATGCACGGCACGGTCGGGCAGATTGTCCTGAAGGTCGCTGCAGGGGCATTGGCGCCCGGCGGCTTCTGGGCCCCGGGCGGTCACCTGCCTCGCCAAGCACCTGCGCAGCCTTCGGTGCGGCACAAGACCCGCGGTTGTGATGCCTGGCTGGCCGATTCAGGGCAGCCCGCCCGGTTTGACCCACAGCCAGGGGCAAGAAGGGATAC
>DASUDK010000162.1:0-17468 GCA_036275655.1 Limnobacter sp.
AAAAACTCGGCAATGCCATGCACCACACTCCACAAATTGACCTGCAGCACCCATTGCCAATCGTCGGCGGTGTGTTCCCACGTGGTGCGTGCCAAGGCGACGCCAGCGTTGTTGCACAACAGGTGTACAGCACCAAACTGCTTGTAAGCGGTATCGGCAAGGTGCTTGACGGCACTGGCGTGCCGCACATCGGTGGGCACCACCAACACGCGATGGGCAGGCAATTGAAGGCCATCTGCGGCCTGGGCCAGCGCCGCTTCATCAATGTCAGCCATGACCACTTGCATGCCCTGCGCAGCGGCATGCTTCGCAAGTGCCAAGCCAATTCCACTGGCAGCGCCCGTGATCACGGCAGTTTTGCCGTTGAAATCTTCCATCAAACTTCGCCTCCTTTTTTTATTTCGCGTTGCATCGCGAGCAAGGCCTTGTCCAACTCTGCGGCAAAGGTTTTTCGGTCGGCCTGGCTGTATGCGGGTGGGCCACCCGTGTCGATGCCACTGCCACGCAGGGTGTCCATAAAATCCCGCATGGTGTGCATGGCTTCAATGTTTTCTTTGCTTAAACGCTCACCACGGGGCGTTAACACATGCACACCTTTGGCAATCAGTTGGCTGGCGAGGGGGATGTCGTTGCTCACAGCCCAGTCACCCCCTTGAGCACGCTTCACAATTTCATCGTCGGCCACATCGAAACCTTTGGGCACTTGCACCAAACGCACAAAGCGCGACGGTGGTGTGCGCATGTACTGGTTGGCCACCAAAGTCACCTCAATGCCGGTGCGCTCCGCAGCGCGGTAAAGCATTTCTTTTACGGCCACCGGGCATGCATCGGCATCCACCCAGATTTGGGGCGGGCGTGGCGTGCTCATGCCACAGGCTCAAAGCGGGGGCGAATGCCCTGGGGGGTTTGTACTGGCTCGGTGAACACCTCCAATGTGCGTGTCCACCAGGTGTTGTTTTTACAGGCTTTGTAAATCACCACCACTTGCAGGGTGGCCTCCTCACGCCCCAAACCCAGCACCTCGTACAGGCCACCTTTGTGATGGCGGTAAGGGCCAATTGGAAAAGTGCTGGCCAATTGGTCAAATTCGGCGTCGGTAAGCGCAGGCATGGGCGAAGCGGGTGTGGTTCACAATGCTCCCATGCTAACCGATTGCATTCAGCAAACCTGATTGCTGATTAAAAAGGATTGCTTCCACAGCGGAAAAAATAAGGCAAGGAATCGATGGGTGCAGGCACCGTGACTTCTTTGGGGCCTTCAAACTGTACACCGGTCTCAACATGCCTCCAACAGCCCTGTGGCAAATACACGTTGCGCGTGGTGGCGCCCTGCACCACCACGGGCGCCACAAGCACATCCGGCCCCAAGAGCCATTGCTGGTCCTCTTGGCGAGCGCGCGCATCGTCAGGGTATTCCACCCAAAGGCCACGCACTGGCGGCACGCCCGTGGTTTGTGCTTCTTGCCATAACTTCATAATCAGTGGTGCTGCCTTTAGGTGCAGCTCGGCCGCTTTGCGCCAGTGCGCCAATGTCTCTTCCCCGTAGAACCATGGCATCCGCACGCCATTGCTTGAGGAATTGTGCACGCGAAATACAGGAGACAGGGCTGCCCAGAATGACCAACGCGTGTACAGCTCAGCATCGGCCGGGCCCGTGTGAAAATCAAAGTATCCACCGATGTCCGTGTTGTATCCATACGAACCCGTGGCACCTCGGCTGAGCATGTCGGTGGTCAAAGATGCGATGCCCGAGGCACGCGACCAATCGCTGGTTTCATCTCCCGGAAAATTAGACGACTCAAACCCCGAGCTGCCCTGCCGTCCCGAATACCCGGCGCGCGTCCAGAAAAAAATGTGTCGACCAGTTTTGCGCTCAATATTGTCAATGATTTTCCGCGTGGTTTGGTGAAACACCGTGGGGTAATGGTTGTGCATGGTCTCGCCGGTGCTGCCATCAAAAAAATGCATGTCCAGCGCAATGTGTTCGCCAAAATCCTGCATGAATCCATCCGCACCCAATTCTTCAATCATTTCCCGAATGCGCCCCTCCCACCACGCCACGGCCTTTGGATTGGTGAAGTCAATGGCTGCACCAACACCGCCAAACGGCGTACCAAACAGATAAGGCAAGCCAGCGGCATCGTTGACCACGTAGCCTTCTTGCAAGGCCTCTGTGAAAGTCTCGGGCCGCTCGGTGTTGGCCACATCCAGGCCCACATAGTTTCGGATGTACAAATACGCACGAATATTGCGGTCATGCAGCGCCTTGATCACTGTCTGACTGGTTTCACGCGGCAATATTTCCCAACCCTCAAAGGCATACCCCTTCACCGGCAATTTGAGCGCATCAATTTGAGCCAGGTCATCCCAGATTTTTGCCTCATAACTGG
This sequence comes from Limnobacter sp., assembly GCA_036275655.1. Classification (GTDB taxonomy): domain Bacteria; phylum Pseudomonadota; class Gammaproteobacteria; order Burkholderiales; family Burkholderiaceae_B; genus Limnobacter. The sequence goes on from DASUDK010000162.1 coordinate 2,390, forward strand.
CCGCATCATCGGCTTGTGCAGACAACACCCGCACGGCACGCGACAAGGTTGGGCCCAAGTCCGCCTGCAGGGGCACACGGTGTCGGCCTTGCAAACCCGACAAGCTTTGCAGCGACTTTTTCTCATTGCCCGGGGTGACCAAATACCGCATCTCGGTGCCTGACACATTCACCTGCCAAGCTTGCGGGTTTGAAGCCCCCAAGTCATACCGCGACGGGCGCGTGCTATCCAGCATAAACCCATACCCCCCCGTTGATGCAAAAGCGGTTGAGATGTAATAGGCCGCATCAGGCCCAGAGGGGAACATGTATCCATCGCCCTGGCCAGACGCAGCATTGGCCACAGGTGCCAAAGGGCCTGCCCCAATGTTCTGGGCCTGAATAAAATTGGTCAGCAAATTGCCACGCTGGTTCACCGCGTTGTGGCGCCCCCCAAAGCCATGAAACGATTCCGCTGGCCGCAGCACAAAACTGTCGGCCACCATCACCACCCCCTGGGCTGGGCTCACCGCCATGTGCACTTCAAAGCTGTCGTGGTCCGAAGGCTTAATTTCCAACTCAATGAGACGCCCGGTGGGATCATTGGTGGCAATTTTCAAGGAAAGACCTGAGGCAGTTTTCGTGGCTTCTATCACCTCGGTGCCATGGTATTGAATGCCCACCAATGCCTGCGTCAGGTGGTTTCCGACCCATGGAGTGGCTCGCAATTGAGGAGCAGCTTCTGCCCCCACCAAGTAACCAAAAGGCGCGTTCAACAACATGCGCGGCACGTAATCGCTGCCAAGAGGTTCGTCTATGGACGCGCCGGGTGCCAGAGGGCTCCCAGTGCCGCTCACCTGCTCCAGCACCAACGCATCAGCCGCATTAAAAAACCGGATTCGCAAAGGGCTCTTCAAGATTTCGACACGCCCATTGGAATTGCGCATCGAGATGGCCAGCTCTCCCAAATCAACTTGTGCAGGCTGCACGGCGCCGCCAGAGATGGTTGTGTTGGTGGCCGCAGGCGTGCTGTTGCTGCCACCAAGGCAGCCACCCAACAAGCCAGTTGCGGTTGCCAGCCACAGCACCAACGCTGCGTGAATACTGCGTGCAAAAAAGGTGCTCATGCCCATCTCTCAGATCAATTCTTAAACAGATTCAAATTCACGCAGTCAGCCATGGCCGCATAGCCCGCAGGATTGGGATGCAAATTGTCACCGCTGTTGTACTCCGGTGCCAAAAAGCCCTTGCGGTTTTTGTCTTCCAGGCATAGCTCAAAATCCACCACGCCATCGCTGAAGGATTGGCTGCGTATCCAGGCGTTCGTTTCATCCCGTGCTTGCCTTGCCGCTGCCGTGCCGTGCAACACGGGCAGCAATTCTGTCACCGTGCCCTCGGCTGGCGGTATGGTGCCCACAATGATTTTCAGCCCCGCTGACTTTGCCTTGGCGATCAGTTCTTTGTACCCAGCAATCAAGGCTTCAGATGTGGGAGCCTGTCCAAGCTTGGGGTTTCCAAAGTCGTTGGTGCCAATCATCACCAGCACATGACTCACGCCTTGGGTTTGCAACACATCCTCGTCAAAACGTGTCAACAGCGCTTTGCCAAATTGGGGCAACCAACCATCACGCAGCAGCTCATTGCCACCAATGCCAACATTGGCAACGGTGAAAAACAGGCCTGCCTCCAGAAACCTGCGCTGCAAATGGTTGGGGTAACGTTGATCGGTGGCCACCAGGGGAGAACCTTGGCCACTCAAAAAAGCAGTGGTTGAATCTGACCCATCGGTGATTGAATCGCCCACGGCCACCACCGTGCTTACCTTGGGTGGTGCCAACACTTCAAGTGCTTCAATCACCAAAAAGTTGGCCGTGTAGCCCTCGGGGGCAGGCTGGAACATGTCACCACCCGCACTGGCGGCATAGTCGCCTGGCAGGCTGAGGTAAAGCACCTCATTCGCATTCAAGTGGCGGGTGACCTGTGGCGTGGGGCCGGGCGCGTAAAAACTAACCCCAAGCCGCCTGAAAGCCTGGACCGGGTACACCACCCAATCGCTGACGACCGTTTCACCGGCTTGCAAAGTGACGCTGGGCTGCCCGTCAAAAGTCAATAAACAAGCCGTGTTGGGCACCATGTTTGCGCTGCCTGGTTTAGATTCCTCAGCCAAGTGCATGTTGGTGAATGTAACCGGCAAACTTGAATAGCGATTGCTCAAACGCAGCCGCACCACATTGCCCGCCCAGTGCGGTGCAAACGACTGCCGCACCGTGAGCCCACTGATGGGGTGCGTGATCAAAGCATCACCAGGCGCGGTTTTCCAGGCGGTCACCACGCGGCCCTGTGGGCTCTTGCCGGATGCAGGTGCACAAAAATTGGCTTCGTTTGCCCCCAACCTGCTGGAACTCCCACCGCTTGAGTCACTTGACCCGCCCCCGCAGGCTGCCAACAACAGACTACAAACCACAGCAGCCAAGTGTGTAAAAAAAGTATTCATGTGAAAGACCGTCAATCGACACAATGTGACACTATTGCGTATCAGAATATATGTGATACGATGCAGTGTCAAATATTTCACAGCAAAGACAGAGACTGCCCTTGACTGGCCTCCCCTCCCCTCCCTTACCACGAAGCTATGGCGGCAAAACCGCCGAGGAACGGCAAGCCGCCCGACGGCGAGCGCTTGTGGACGCAGCGGTTCATTTGTTTGGTGAACAAGGGTTTGCCGCTGTCAGCATTGATGCAATTTGCACAGAAGCAGGGCTAACCAAACGCTACTTTTATGAAGCATTCAGCAGCCGGGAAGCGCTACTGACCGCAGCATATGAGTCGGCCACGCGTGAATACATGCAATCCATCCTCGCAGCAGTGTCCCCCCACCTTCTGGATGCCCGCAAACTGGTGCACGCGGGCTTGCAAGAGAGCTTTGGTTTTGTAAAACGCAATCCCGCCAAAGCCAGGTTGATTTTGATTGAAGCCATGACCGTGCGTGGCCAGCTGGGCGAAATGTACGGTGAACGCTACGATGCTTTTGTGGACCTGCTCCTGCAATTCACCCGCCCGTTCTTAAGCGGCCCCAAAGTGCCCGACAAGGTGCTGCGGGTGATGGCCAAAAGCGCGGTGGGTGTCATTATTCACCTGTGTCAAAGCTGGATAGCCACCGACTTCAAGCAACCCATGGCCGAGTTGGTGGATGGCACAGAGCGGGTGTTTGGGGGGATGGGTCGGGAACTTGGCGTGAGGGGCTACTAACTGGGTACACCAAATTGTGTGCTGCTGTGCCACACTAAAAGCCCAACAACAAAAAGGGGTTCATCATGGCTTCAGCGCATTTTGATTTTTCAAACACCTGGACAGTGATCACCGGCGGTGCCAGCGGCATCGGCCTAACCTGCGCGATGGCCGTGGCCAAAGCAGGTGGCAATGTGGTGGTGTCTGCAAGCCGCAAACCCGAAAAAACCCAAGCAGCACTGCACCACATTCAACAGACCAACCCCAAGGTGCAGGCAAAAGCCTTCCCTTGCGAAGTGGGTCAAGAAACCTCCGTGGCTGAATTCTTCGATCACATTGGGCGCGACGGAATCGCAATTGACCACGTCATCCACAGCGCTGGTATATCGCCCAACACCGAATTTTTTGAACAAACCCAGGCCGAGTGGGATCAGGTTCAAAACACCAACGCCACAGGCAGCTTTTTGGTCACCAAATACGCAGCGCTGCACATGAGACACAATCCACTGCGTGGCGACTTTCGAGGGCGCATTGTGCTGGTCACCTCCACCAACGGCATCAACAGTTGGGACCCCGTGTCTGCCCACTACGATGCCTCAAAAGCCGCCAACAATCTGTTTGTGCGTGTGGCAGCAGAAAAATTGTCTGAAGACCAGATTTGCATCAATGGCCTGGCACCTGGTTGGATCAACACCGACCTGAATGCCACCCTGCCCCCTGATGTGCGCGAAAAAGAATCCGCAAAAATCTGGATGAAGCGCTGGGCCGAGCCCGATGAAATGGCGCAGTGTGCCCTGCACATGCTCACCATGCCTTATTTGATGGGCCAAGTCGTGATGGCAGATGGCGGATATCGTTGAACTAGCTTGCGACGGGCTGCCTACGCAGACGCGCAAGCTCGTGCTCTTGGGCAACACGATTCAATACCCGACAAATTTTCAATTTCAACAAATCGGGATTCACTGGTTTTGCAATGAATTCGTCTGCACCCGCCTGAAGTGCCCGGAGCTCATGACTGGCGGAGTTGTCACCCGTGATCATGATCACCGGCACCGTGCATGACCTCGTGCTCATGCGCAAACTTCGCAACACCGCATAACCATCCAACCCAGGCATGTTGGCGTCCAGAAGCAAAAGATGAATGTCCGCAGTTTCCAGAACCTGAAGACATTCCTCGCCGGAAGTGCTGGCACAAATCTGGTAGTCATGTTCCAAAATGCCATTTAGCACACGGATGTTTGTGATTGCATCGTCCACAATCAACACAGTTTTTTTGTTGGTCATGTGCAGCTCACTTTGTTCATTTGCACCTCAAACACGTCCAGCTTTTGCACGGCATCTTTGAATTTCAATGCATCCACCGCAGAATGCACCGGGCCAAATGCCTTCTCAAAAGGCGTTCCAGCCAAACTTGTCGAGATTTCTTCGCTCAATTTGTGGGCAGACATTGAGTTCTTCCTCAGCAAGATGCCCAATTCATCCACTTGGTGTGCCAACACATGCCGATCCAAAGTCTGGGCACCTTGCTTCACCGCCACTTGATCAAAATCGGCAATCGACCGAATTCCCGTCAGCAACACATTGAGTTGGCGAAAAAATTTGTCTGCGCTTCGGCCACGATGGCCTTCACCCGTACGCACCACATTTTCAAGAGACTGAGCCGCTTCTCTTAACTGCGTGGCACCAAGGGCGGCTGCCTGACCCCTCAATTTATGCAAATAGGTCAATAGATCCGGGGCACTTTGCTCGTCCAGGAGACTTTCCACTTGCGATCTTGCAGCACGGTACTCCTCATAAAATATGACCAGCAGCTCCCGGTATAAATGCTCATCATTTTGCAACTGAACACGGGCAGCGGCTTCATCCACACCCGGAATTCTTGGCCACGTAGAGCAGTCCTCAACCGCCTTGCTGCGTGGGTAAACTGGCAGCACCTGATTTCGGCTGGTTTGTACTGTTTTTCGTATACAGCGCACAAGCTGCTGAGGATCGATCGGTTTACCCAAAAACGCGCTCACACCCGCTTTGATCGCCTTCTCCCGATCTTCAATCAACACCCCAGCAGTGAGAGCAATCACAGGCAAATTTTTCAACTTCAACTTTTCACGGATTTGAAGCGTGGTCTGCCGACCATCCAAGCCCGGCATTTGCATGTCCATCAACACCAGGTCAAACGCATTGGGATCATGCTGTATGGCCGCCAAAGCCGCATTGCCAGACTCACAGGTCGACACATGCGCCCCCTGATTTTCAAGGATTCGGCGGCACACCTCCAAATTCATTGGGCTGTCATCGACCACCAACACATTCACATCGCTAAGCCACACATGGTCGCCCACATCCAGCACGGAGTAATTCATCAAGTAATCCAAATCGCGTTGATTGCGGGTCACCACCTGGTTCAATGCGTTGAACAGGTCAGACGACTCAACTGGCTTTTGCAGCACCGCATGCGGCAACGCAAGCAGGGAATCCGGAAGCACATCGCCGCTCCTCTCCTTGGTGATCAACCAGTATGGCATCATCAAGCCGGAGAATTTTCTATGACACTCTTTAAAAAAATCATCCAAGGGCATGTCAAGAATCCGGTTGCCCATCACCACGCAATCGGGCGAGCGCAACTGCCGACTCTCCACCTCAACACCGTGGAAAAAGGCGGTGGCTGTGGCAAACACACGCACATCCCAGCCAAATTGCTGAGCCACTCGCACCATGGACTCGCGTGCGGTCGACTCTTGCTCCAACACATACACCTGGAAAGGCCGAGTGGCCACACCCAATGAAGAAGTATCCTGCCCAAGTTTGGACTCCAGCAATGGCAGGTCCAACCAGAAAACGCTGCCACGCCCCTCCACACTTTGCAGGCCCACACGCCCACCCATGGCCTCCACCAGGGTTTTGACAATCGACAAACCCAAGCCTGTGCCCCCATGTCTTCGCGCGGTGGATGAATCCACCTGAACAAATGGAGAAAACAACTTGCTTGCATTTTCTTCAGAGATCCCGATGCCAGAATCACTGACCAAAAACCGGATCCACACCAAACCGTGCTCACGATCTGCGTCCAGCACGGGTTCAACACGCACCTCAACCGTGCCGCGTTCTGTGAACTTGATTGCGTTGTTGGCCAAGTTGATTAATACCTGGCGAATGCGATTTGCATCGCCTTCCACCACATGTGGCAACGTTTCCGGCAAAGCCAGCACATTCAAATGCAATCCCTTGCCACGGGCGGTTGGCTCCAACAGCATTCGCAACTCATCCATCATGTGCTGCAAACTGAATGGGCCGGATTCCAACACAAACTCACCCGCCTCAATCTTGGACAAATCCAAGATGTCGTTGATCAATGCAAGCAAGCCATGACTGGCTGTATGGATGGTCTCCAACTGATGGTGTTGGTCCGAATCCAGCTTACTGAAGCCCATCATGTAAACCATGCCAATGATCGCGTTCAATGGCGTACGAATTTCATGGCTCATATTGGCCAAAAAATCACTCTTGGCCTTGCTTGCAGACTCCGCCTGCCCTTTGGCAATTTGCAAAGCATCTTCGCGTGATTTTAATGTGCTGGACATCCGGTCAAATGCAGCCGCCAAGTCTCCCAGCTCGTCACCGCTCTTGTAACCACACACCGTACCCAACTCATTCTTGGCGAGCGATTGCGCCGCGTTTTGCAAGATCCCAATCGGTCTCAGCACCCGCCACCAGAGAATCAAAGCCAACACCAAAATAATCATCAAAAACATGGTTTGCGCTATGAGCGCCAAAAACCGCTGCTCATCGTTCTGAATTTGCCTGCGGCGCGTCACATCACTGGACAACTCAAACGCCTCCTCACTGATGCGGCGCGTCTCATTCAAAATTTGATCCAACAAGGTCTCGCGCCGATCGTCCAGACTGGGCCCAACTCCGAGTTTGAGATTGGACAGTAGCTGCTCCTGCATCGCGGCAAGCGCCTCGGAGCTCTCGAGCATGCCCGCCACCTGATTTTTGTATTCTGGCCCGGTGGCGGCATAACGCTCCAGCGCTGACACCATGGAGCGGTGTGTTGCCCCCCACTGGCGAAGTGCACGTTGATTTTGCCTGTGGATGGCAAAATCTTGCATCAGCACCAGCAAACCAGACGCATCCCGGGTGATCATCTCCACCGCCTCGCGCTGATGGTTCAAATTGAGTTGGACCTGATGGTCCACATAAAGCCTGAACAAGCGATAGCTCACGCCCACAAATGCAACAAGCAACAAAGCAATCAGCAAGGGACGTATTTTCAAGATCAGCTCACTTGAGGAGGGAGACTGCGCGCGGGTTCAATGCGTACAGTGGGCCCACGCGAATGTAGTTCAAGAAATCTGGCGCCACTGAATTGCTGACCAAACGCTCTCGAACGGCCCACCGCGACTGCGCCTCCATGGTGCTCAACATGGTCTGAGACAGCTTCAAATCAAAATCATATTGATCAAGCGAGACAATCTTGGCTGGTTTGGCAAACGGCTCATTGTCCAGCAAAGCCTGCGCTTTCTGGGGATTTGCATTGATGTAATCGATTGCCTTGGAAATTGCGCGCAGCACTTTCACCAAATCCGCGTCACTGACCGAACGCACACTGATCAAGTTAAAGCTGGGCGTGTAAAGCCTGGGGTTGTGCAAGGCCTTTGCGTTGCCACCAAGCAAGGCTCGCGCCCTGCTGCCCAAGGGCTCGTAAAGGCCTGCGGCATCAAAGGCATGGCTTTGTATGAGTTGCTCAAGTTGTGCTGGGTCCATGGGCAGGCGCTGCACCGAGTTGAGTTCTACACCGTAAAAATTCAAATAGGTGTCCACAAAATAGTGGCTCGATGTGCCCGCCACATAAGCCACGCGCTTGCCACTCAAATCTTTGGCCGATTCAATGCCAGAGTCTGCACGCACCAACAACACATTGTCTTTGGTGGATGTGCTCATGGTGGCCACCACATCAAAGGCCTTGCCTTCGTGGGCAGCAAACACCAAAGGCAAATCTGCAGTGGTGGACAATTGCGCCTCACCGTCCAGCAAATGTTTCAAGCAGCGCTTGCCATTGATGCAGCGTATAACACGCACTTGCAAGCCTTCGCGCTCAAAATAACCCAGCTCGCTGGCCAAAATGGCAGGGTAAAAACCCACCACCTCTGCCAAGGCAAGCGTCAGTTGCGCCGATTGTGCAGAACCCGCGAACAAGGCGCACACCACGCCAAGCGCATAAAAAAATGTTTGTAACGCTCGCTGATTGAATGCCATTTTTGAAAACCTCGAGGCAGGTGATTGGGCAAACCAGGCAACAGGACATGGCAACTACTAGATTACCCCCGCAAATGGACTACCCCATCCAAGGAGATAACAGGTTTAAAACCAGCATTTAATTTATTTAACAATTAAGTTAAAAATGGTCACATGCTCACGGTAAACTGGGGGCATGAATGATTTATTGCTTCGCCTTCAACGAGCCGTTGAACATCCCCATGACCAAGAGGTCTCCGTGCGCTACCTGGCCGACATGCATGGCGAATCCGCACATGGTGCACTGTTGCTTTTTCTGGCGGTTCTCACCTTGTTGCCAATCCCGTTCTCAGGCTTTTTATTCTCGTTTGGCATATGGGCCGTGGCCCGCATGATGTGGCGCAATCAAAGCAGCCATGGTCTTCCTGATCGGGTGTGTCGTGTCACCTTGTCCAAAGCATCTGCCATGCGGCTCATCAAAATTTTGAATTGGATTTACAGCCATGCAGACCGCATTTGCGCCCCTCGGCTAGAGACGATCAGCACCCCCACTCACCGCGGCTGGCTGGTGCCCTTCATTGCACTCATGGGCTTCATCATTTTCTTGCCCATTCCAGGTGGCAACGGCACCCCCGCTGTTGCACTCATACTGATTGGCCTTGGGCTTATGGCGCGAGATGGTTATGCAATCATCGCAGGGCTGTTGACAGGCTTGTTGGGTGTTGGCGTGGTGGTGTTTTTGATGTGGGCGATTGTTCAAGTGATTTGAATCAATTATTTTTTTGCCAACTAACCACCATAGAACTGAAACACCAACAAACCCATGCCCTCGGCCTCCACCAATTGCACAGTGACTTGCGTCAAGCCCAGGCCTTTGGCCAGATCGTCGAAAAACATGGGTGGTAAATTGCCATCCATTTGTACAGCGTTCAGTTCATTCTTAAGCTGCAGCGCTTGCGCTTCTGAAAAAAGCAAGTCCGGCAGCGCCTTCAATGCTTTGTCCAGGCTTGCAACATCGTCGTCTGGCCCCAGCAAGACAGTGAACCTCGCACCATGGTGATGGCAAGAAAAAAGCTCGAGGTAAAAACCACCCACTCCTCTTAAATGGCCGGCATAGCGCACATTGTTCTCAATGGGTGCAAAGCCCAAAACAAGGCTGGATTTTTTAATTCTCTCCAAATCCACACCGCTGCTTGGATAGGTGCAGGCTGTGCCACCGTTTGCCCAAACCGGAGTAAGCATGCTTGAGAAGCAAAAAAACACCAAGCAATTCAACAGACTCTTGATCATGGTGGGCACGGGTCCACAGGGCTAGAAAAATTGCAGACTATCAAACATCCTGCGCGGGTGAGAAATACCTTGGAATACGCCACAATAAGCCCTCACCACAACACCTCGACCCATATTGCATGAGACACCACGAAAGACACAAAAGCCACCGAACTGGCTGGTTGCGCGCAGCCGTGCTCGGCGCAAATGACGGCATTGTGTCCACCGCGAGCCTGGTGCTGGGTGTGGCCGCAACGGGTGCCAGCACCCAATCCATCTTGGTTGCGGGCGCGGCCAGCTTGGTTGCAGGCGCGATGTCGATGGCCGCAGGTGAATACGTGTCTGTCAGTTCCCAAGCCGACACCGAGAAAGCCGACCTTGCGCGCGAACATGCGGAGCTGAGCAATCAGCCAGAGCATGAGCATGCCGAATTGACATCAATCTACATGGAACGTGGATTGGAAAGGAGCCTCGCCAAGGAAGTGGCGACTCAATTGATGGCGCACGACGCACTGGGTGCACATGCGCGAGATGAGTTGGGGCTCTCCGACATTTCATCCGCCAAACCTGTACAGGCCGCCTTGGCCTCTGCGTTGACATTTGCCGCCGGCGCACTGTTGCCGTTGCTGACGGCCTTGTTGGTGCCAGCCAATGCGTTGATGTGGGGAGTCGCAAGTGCCTCCTTGCTGTTCTTGGCAGGCCTGGGGGCTTTGGCTGCGCATGCCGGTGGCTCCTCCATGCATGTGGCCGCCCTGCGCGTCACATTCTGGGGTGCACTCGCCATGGGTCTGACTGCTGCTGTGGGTGCCTTGTTTGGGGTTGCGGCATGAAAAAAGCAGCCACGGCCAACACCACCACGACTGCCACAGCAAAGGCAGCAAGCTCCATGCCGAATATGGTTCGCACCAAAATGCCAGAAAACAGCGACCCACCGTGAAGGCCTTCCAGCGCGTGCTGGGTACCACCCATCAATCGTCCGTGGCCGCGTCGATGCCCGCCTCAACAACGGCACCCGTGACGCGAATACCCGTGCTGACCACAGCCCCAGTCACGGAAATGGCGGCACCTGCGGTTGCCCCAACCACCGCACAAGCCGTGATTTGAGTGACGCACAAAGCAAGTGCAACCCACATCGCAGCAGACTGGCAACGCATATTTCTTTTTTTGGAGGTCAAGTTTGTCCCCGGATTGAACCAAGAGAGTTGAAAGGTGAGAGTGCGATTATGCGCCCAAAAACCGCTGAAACCCCCGTGTAAGCGCATGACCAATCAGGGTCAGAAACAAAAAAAGCCTGGGTGGTTAACCCAGGCCTTTCGTATTTGGTCGGAATGAGAGGATTCGAACCTCCGACCCCTTGCACCCCATGCAAGTGCGCTACCAGGCTGCGCTACATTCCGAAGAAGGCGTGATTATACACAGAAACAATCACGCTTTCAGCGCTTCGCGCAAATTAAGCAGTTGTTCTTTCAATAATTCGCGATCGATTAAAACGGGCAATGGCGCCTCGCCAGCGGGGCCGTTTTTCTCTTGATCCAGGCGGTTGCGCGCACCATTGATGGTAAACCCGTGCTCATACAACAGCTCGCGAATGCGGCGAATGAAAAGCACCTCATGGTGCTGATAGTAACGCCGGTTACCACGGCGGGTGATCGACTTCAACTGCGTGAACTCTTGCTCCCAGTAACGAAGCACGTGGGTTTTTACACCGCACAGCTCACTGACCTCACCAATGGTGAAGTAGCGCTTGGCCGGGATGGGCGGCAAGCTTGCTGTGGTTGGCACTGCGTCTGCGTTGACCGTTTTTTGCATTGTTATGGGCTGGCTTTTAAATAATTTGGGACAAATTATTCAACCATCGCTTTAAGTTTTTGGCTGGGATGAAAGGTTACCACTCTGCGGGCAGCAATGGGAATTTCTTCACCAGTTTTTGGATTTCGGCCAGGGCGCTGCGGTTTGTCGCGCAACTGGAAATTGCCAAACCCAGAGAGCTTCACCGAGTCGCCGCCCTCAAGCGTGCTGCGGATTTCATCAAAAAATGCATCCACAAAGTCCTTGGCTTCGCGTTTGTTCAGGCCCAGGCTGTCAAACAACATTTCTGCCAGCTCTGCCTTGGTGAGCGACCCCGAGGCCAGGCCGTCTTCAATCAAATCGAGGCGGTCGGCGCGGGTGTTTGTTTCGTTGGAGCGATCGTCATTCAACACAACTTGATCCACAGTGAGTTCTACCTATTTATTAACATTAACGCAGGCGAGCGCCACAGGAGTGGGCGGCCTGCTCAATCATTTTTTTCAGCAATGGGTCGATGTCGGCGTCGGTCAGGCTGCGGTCTGCAGCCTGCAGGGTGAGTCGGAATGCCAAACTTTTCTCATTTAGATTCAGACCCTTACCTTCGTCTTTCGGCACGAATTCATCGAAAAGGATAACCGATTTCACCCAGCCTTGCTTGTCCTCTTTCACATCTGTCAGTGCTTTTTTAAGCTGCGCGGCCGCAACGCCGCGATCTACTACAAATGCAAGGTCGCGCACGACCGTTGGCTGCTTGGACACTTCTTGGAACGCGGGCAATTTGCGTGTGTTCAGGCCATCGAGCAACAACTCAAACACCACTGGGGCCTGCGGCAGATCGTACGATTGCGCCAGGCGAGGATGCAGCTCACCCACAAAGCCAACGGCTTTGTTGTTGACCAACACCTGGGCGCAACGGCCGGGGTGTAAGGCAGGGTGTTCAAAGGGCTTGAATTCTGTTTTGCGACCCTGCAACAATTGCTCCACATCGCCTTTTACGTCAAAAAAGTCGAGCAGGCGATTGTTGGATGCCCCCCATTGCAACTGGTCGGCCAAACCGTAGGCCAAGCCACCCACCTTCCAAGTTTGCACAAAACCGGCCACGGTTTGCGGACCGTCGCCCACCTTGGGATTCTTTTCAAACACACGGGCCACTTCAAACAGGCGCAAGCGGTCCACGCGGTGGCCCAAATTGTGTTTGAGTACACCCGTGAGGCTGCCCACCAAGGTGGAGCGCATCACGGTCAAATGGCTGGCAATCGGGTTGAGCAAACGCACCGGGTCGGTGTTGGCGTTGAAGTCAGCCTCCCACTGTTCTGGCGTGAAGCTGTAGCTCACCACCTCTTGATAGCCCAGCGCAGCCACTTGGCGGCGAATGGCGTGCCGGCTCAGCTTGCCCTCGGGTGCGGGCAGCATTTTGAGCTTGCCACGGGGCGCACGCAGCGGCAGGTTGTCATAACCAAGCACACGGATCACTTCCTCAATCAGGTCCTCTTCGATGTTGATGTCGAATCGGTAACTGGGTGGAATCACCACGTAGCGTAAGTCTGCGCCCTGCCCTTCAACGCTGAAGGTGAAGCCCAGCCTGGTGAACACGTTTTCAACCTGCTGCTGGGTAAATGGCATGCCAATGACCATTTCGGCGCGGGCGTGGCGAAGGGCCACGGCATTGCGCGCGGGCAGACCGAGCACCTGATCCACCACAGGGCCAGCCTGGCCACCGCAAATTTGAAGGATCAGCGCAGTGATGCGCTCAATGTGCTCCGGGATGCTTTGAAAATCCACGCCACGCTCGAAGCGATGCGAGGCATCCGATGAAAAATTGAGCTCGCGAGCACGGCCCACAATCGCATCGGGGTGCCAAAACGCAGCCTCTACAAAAATATTGGTGGTGGTGTCAGAAACAGCCGTGTGGTCGCCGCCCATGATGCCTGCCAAGGCCTCGGGGCCGTTGGCGTCACAAATCACGCCCATGTGAGGCTTCAAAGTCACTTCCATGTCGTTCAGCAGTTTCAGCTTCTCGCCTTCGCGCGCCCAGCGCACGGTGATGTCGCCTTGCACTTTGTCGAGATCGAACACATGGCTTGGGCGACCAAGCTCCAGCATCACATAGTTGGAAATGTCCACCAGTGCGTTCAAACTGCGCTGGCCTGCGCCCTCCAGGCGATCCACCATCCACTGGGGTGTTTTGACTGTGTTGTTGACCCCGCGGATCACACGCCCGGCAAACCGGCCACACAGGTCGGCGTTTTCAACTTTGACATTCAGCGTGTCGCCAAGGGTGGCGGCCACCGGCGCGCAGAGTGGTGCATTCAAGCTGGCGCCGGTGAGTGCCGCCACTTCACGGGCCACGCCCCACACGCTTAAACAATCCGCGCGGTTGGGGGTCATCTTGAGCACGAACTTCATTTCGTTTAAGCCCAGCAGGTCGCGCACATTGGCACCCACAGGCGCGTCGCCAGCCAGAATGTGCAGGCCGTCCACGTCGCTGGGTATGCCCAGCTCTTTGCCTGAGCACAGCATGCCACCACTTTCTACGCCGCGCATTTTGGTGGGCTTAATCGCAAAGCCGCCGGGCAACAAGGCACCGGGCAAAGCGCAAGGCACTTTCAGGCCCTCGGCCACATTGGGCGCGCCGCACACAATTTGGCGCACATCGCCCTCGGCCACCTGCACCTGGCACACGCTGAGGCGGTCGGCGTCGGGGTGTTTGTCTTTTTTAACCACCAGGCCAACCACCACACCAGAAAACTCAGGAGCCAGCGGCTCCAGCTCTTCCACTTCCAAACCGGCCATGGTGAGCTTCTCACCCAGGTCGTGGGTGTTCAGTGTGGTATTGACAAGGGATTTCAACCAGGATTCTGTGAATTGCATCGTCGGAATTCCAAGCGTGAATTAGTTGAATTGCTGCAGAAAACGGATGTCGTTTTCGTAGAACAGGCGCAGGTCGTTGATGCCGTAGCGCAGCATGGTCAAGCGGTCGGGGCCCACGCCAAAGGCAAAGCCTGTGTAAGTTTCAGGGTTGATGCCCACGTGGCGAAGCACATTGGGGTGCACCTGGCCGCAACCAGCGATCTCCAGCCATTTGCCCTTGTTGGGGCCGCTGGTGAACGCCATGTCAATTTCGGCGGATGGTTCTGTGAACGGGAAAAACGAGGGCCGGAACCGAATGGTGATGTCGTCGGTTTCAAAAAAGGTTTTGAGGAAGTCCATGAACACCGCCTTGAGGTCGGCAAAGCTCACACCTTCGTCAATCCACAACCCCTCCACCTGGTGGAACATGGGCGAGTGGGTGGCATCGCTGTCCACGCGGTACACACGGCCCGGCGCGATGATGCGGATGGGCGGTTTGTTGGTTTGCATGTAGCGCACCTGCATGGGCGAGGTGTGCGTGCGCAGCAGGTTGCCGCCTTGGCCTTCCACATAAAAGGTGTCGTGCATGGAGCGGGCCGGGTGATTCTCCGGCGTGTTCAATGCAGTGAAGTTGTGAAAGTCAGTTTCAATCTCGGGACCATCGGCCAAATCAAAACCAATGGTGGTGAAAATTTCTTCAATGCGCTCCAGCGTGCGCATGGCGGGGTGCA
>DASUDK010000163.1:0-20100 GCA_036275655.1 Limnobacter sp.
AGACTTTCATGTTGTATTCCTTGCGATTGAAAGGGTTGTTCGGTTGGCCAGAGGTGTTTACAGACGCAGAATGCGCTCGCCGCGACCAATGCCAGAACTGCCCGTGCGGACAGTTTCCAGAATGGCGGTGCGGTCGATGGCATCCAAGAATGCATCCAGCTTGGATTGGTTGCCCGTCAGTTCGATGGTGTAGCTTTTCTCGGTCACATCAATGATGCGGCCTCGGAAAATATCAGCGGTGCGCTTGATCTCTTCCCGCTCTTTGCCAACAGCCCGCAATTTTACCAGCATCAGCTCGCGTTCAATATGCGGACCATCACTGAGGTCCACCACTTTCACCACCTCAATGAGGCGGTTCAAGTGCTTGGTGATTTGCTCAATGATGTCGTCGGATCCCACTGTGACGATGGTCATGCGCGACAAAGTGGGGTCTTCCGTGGGGGCCACGGTGAGGGTTTCGATGTTGTAACCGCGGGCGGAAAACAGCCCCACCACGCGAGACAGTGCACCCGGTGCGTTCTCCAGGAGAACGGAAATAATGTGTTTCATATTTGCGATCTCCTAATTACAGTTCTTCGGAACCCAACAGCATTTCGGTCAGGCCCTTGCCAGCTTTCACCATGGGCCACACGTTTTCAGTGCGGTCCGTGATGAAGTCCAGGAACACCAGGCGATCTTTGTATTTGCCAAATGCGTCACGCAGGGCAGGCTCCACATCGCCAGGCTTGGTGATTTGCATGCCCACGTGGCCATAAGCTTCGCAAAGCTTAACAAAGTCGGGCAATGCGTCCATGTAGCTTTCGGAATACCGTGAACCGTAGTCCAGTTGCTGCCATTGGCGAACCATGCCCAGATAGCGGTTGTTCAGGTTCACGATTTTTGGCGTGAAGTGATATTGGAAGCAGGTCGACAGCTCCTGGATGTTCATCTGGATAGACGCTTCACCAGTGATACAGGCCACCAGCGCATCCGGGTTGGCCATCTGGACGCCCATGGCGTATGGCAAACCAACACCCATGGTGCCCAAACCACCGGAATTGATCCAGCGGCGGGGTTTGTCGAATTTGTAGTATTGGGCTGCCCACATTTGGTGTTGCCCCACGTCGGAGGTGATGAAAGCATCGCCGCCGGTGACTTCCCACAGCTTTTCGACCACAAATTGAGGTTTGATCAGCTCATCGGATTTGGCATAGTCCAAGCATTTGCGGCTGCGCCACTTCTCAACCTGCTCCCACCAAGCTTGCAGTTTGCCTTGGTGTACGCGCTGACCGCTTTCATCCAACAACTGCAGCAGGTCAACCAGCACGTCTTTGATGTTGCCAACAATGGGCACATCCACCTTCACACGCTTGGAGATGGAGGATGGATCAATGTCAATGTGGATGATTTTGCGTGGAATGGAGGCAAAATCTTTGGGGTTGCCAATGACTCGGTCATCAAAACGCGCGCCAATAGCGATCAACACGTCACAGTTTTGCATGGCCAAGTTGGCCTCGTACGTGCCGTGCATCCCAGGCATGCCAACAAACTTTTTGTCGGTGGCCTTGAATGCACCCAAACCCATCAGGGTGTTGGTGATGGGGGCGCCCACCCACTCCACCAGGCGGTGAAGCTCGGCTGAGGCATCGCCAAGAATCACACCACCGCCGGTGTAGATCATTGGGCGCTCGGCCTCGAGGATCATCTGCACGGCTTTTTTGATTTGACCCTGGTGGCCTTTGACCACGGGGTTGTATGAGCGCAATTTGACAGGCTCGGAGTAATCAAAGGTGGTTTTGTGGATGGTGATGTCTTTGGGGATGTCCACCAAGACAGGACCAGGGCGACCCGTGCGGGCAATGTAAAATGCCTCTTTCATGGTGCGGGCGAGGTCTTTCACATCCTTGACCAAAAAATTGTGCTTGACGCAAGGGCGTGTGATGCCCACGGTGTCGCACTCCTGGAATGCATCTTGACCGATCGCGTGCGTGGGCACTTGGCCAGAGATGATCACCATGGGGATTGAATCCATGTAAGCGGTGGCAATGCCGGTGACGGCATTGGTGAGGCCGGGCCCGGATGTGACCAGGCAAACACCCACTTTGTCGCTTGAACGGGAGTATGCATCGGCGGCGTGTACCGCAGCCTGCTCATGACGCACCAGAATGTGCTCAAAACCATCTTGCTTGAAAATGGCATCGTAGATGTACAGCACAGCACCACCTGGGTAGCCAAATACGTGCTTAACACCCTCTTCTTCTAAACATTTGACAACGATTTCCGCGCCGGTATATTCCATTTTAAAAATCCTGACAAAATCCACGGGACATTGGTCGGATGCCGTCCTGGATCGCATTGCCGTGGGGCTCAGGCTTTTTTGAGATGAACAACCTTGTGGGTGTGGACATGTCACAAAGCGCTGGCGATCGCGACTCGATTGTGTCGAGCAGGTTGGCCATGGGCTTCTGAAACACGGTTTCAGCGCCCTAGCGCGTCTTTCGCCAAAACAACAAGGGTATGTTGGTCGACTAGAGACAAAATATAGGGTAAGACCGCGAGGATATTACTTAAGGGCGCCACGGTCAAGAAAAAACCGCCTGGCTTTGTTATGATGGCGGTTTGTTGAATTCCGGCAACGCCTCTTTCCTCTAACCAGCACCTCGACACCCACATCACATGGCCAGCACGCGAGAATTAGAGGACTTTTTAAAGGAGGTGTCGCCCAGGGCCTTCCGGCAAGCGCTTTTTGCAGTGAAGAACGAGGAAACAGCCTTGGATTTGGTGCAAGACAGCATGATGAAGTTGTCTGACAAATACGGCGACAAGCCCAAAGAAGAGCTGCCCATGCTCTTCACCCGCATTCTGCAAAACACAATCCTGGACTTTCACCGCCGCCAAAAGGTGCGCAACACCTGGACCACCCTCTTTTCTAGCTTCCAGAAAAAGGATGAAGAAGAATACGATGTGTTGGAAAACCTGCTGTCTCAGGATGAACACCTGAACGCCAGCGCGCAGGACGAATTGGAACAATCGCAGAACATGGCCGCCATCCAGGAAGCCATTGAAAATTTACCGGAACGTCAACGCCAGGCCTTCATCTTGCGTTACTGGGAAGAGATGGATTTGGCAGAGACGGCAGAAATCATGGGATGCTCGGAGGGCAGTGTAAAAACGCACTGTTCCCGGGCAACCAAAGCATTGGCAAACGTATTGAGGCAACAGGGGTTTAAGGTATGAACGACGATCGTCTAACGGCAATTGTTGTAAAAAGGCTACTTGATGAGTCGGCGGAGAACATTTCCCCGGACATCCAGGCCCGCTTGAACCTGGCCGTCTCCAAGGCGGTGCAATTGCACGCCGAAAAGCATGCCGCCACCCCCGCGCCGAAGCGCAAAACTGCTCGTGGTGCAATGCCAATGGGCATGGTTGAGCAATTCATGAATTGGTTTAACCGCCCTGCCCTGTCCATGGCGGTGAGTGCGTGTTTTGTGGGTGCTGCCGCGTTGGGCGTTGCGCAGTTCGGTCTAGAAGACATTGATGCCAAGGTGTCGGCCATGGCAGACCTGGATGCGGCGATTTTGTCGGATGATCTGCCGCCCGATGCCTACTTGGATTCCGGGTTTATCAATTACACCCGTGAATTGCAGAACAAAAACCAAGTGCCCGCCGAAGAAAACATCGACCAGTGGCTAGACGCGCTGCCTGACGCAACCACTTCAATTTGAGGAATGGCACCATGATTGCTCGGCTCTATTCCGGATTATTAAGCCTTGGAATGTTGTTTGTTCTTGGCGTGCAAACCGGCAATGCATGGGCAGACACACCATGGCGCACACTGACCCCGAAGCAGCAAGAGTTGCTCGCCCCCTTGGAAGAAGACTGGGACGAGATGAGCGATGTGCAGCAGCAGCGGTGGTTGAAGGTTGGACGCAAATACGAATCTGAGCCGGAAGACAAGCAAGCCATCATGCGTGAGCGTGTTGAGAGCTGGGCTGGCTTGAGTCCCCGTGAAAAAGCGGCCGCCCGCGAGAATTACAAAGCCCTGCAAGAAAAACGCCAGGGCGAGCGCAACTCCAGTTGGAACAGTTATCAGTCGCTGGACCCCAAGCAACGCGATGAGTTCAAGGCCAAAGGGCCCAAGCCTGCAAAAAACTGAGCCATGGCGTTATAAAATGGCGCCCATGGAAAGAATCATGAACAACGGGCTGGTGAGCCCAAGCCGAAAACGTCGCCTGGCCTGCATGCTCTACGAGAGCATGCTGCTGTTTGGCGTGCTGTTTATTGCTGGCTACATGTTTGACACGCTCACGCAAAGCAAGCACGCCCTCTATTTGCGCAATGAACGCCAGTGGTGGTTGTTTTTTGTGCTGGGTGTTTATTTTGTGTGGTTCTGGCGGCATGGTGGCCAAACACTGGCCATGAAAACCTGGCACATCCGGATTGTGAATGAACAAGGCCACAAGGCGAATTGGTTTCAACTGGTGTTGCGTTACCTGCTGTGCTGGTTGTTCACCTTAACTGGCATCGGTTTCATTTATTCGTTTTTCGACAAAAACGGCCAGTTTCCACAAGACCGCCTGGCAAAGACGCTCTTGGTGTCCACCCAACCCAAAGCCCGGGGTGTTGAAGAAGTGATGCGCAGTTAAACCAATCGGGCCAATGCATCGCTGAGACGTTGCCACTGCGCCTCTTCACGCGGCAGACCACATCGCAAGATGGGCGCATCACCAGGGTAAAGGCGCACCAACACGCCAAGCTTTTCAAGTTGATCAGCCCAGGCCTCGTTGTTGGGGTGCACAAAGCTGATGAAGTAGCCTCCAGCATGCCACTCGGTGGCACCCCAGGCCTTGCATGCCGACCACAAAGTCCCCAAACGGAGCAGGTCCTTTCTTAGGCTTTCTGCCTGCTGCATGCGCCAGGACTTGGCTGCAAAATACTGCAGCGCCAGCCACCATTGCGGTGAGGACACGGCCTGTGTGCCAACTTCATTGAGCAAGGCCGTACAAACCGATTGAGGAGCGCAGACAAAAGCCAGGTTTGCCCCCGCCAAACCGCTGAACGGAGCGACGGCGCGCAGCACAATCGCAGGGCAATCTTTGATGCAGGGTGTGTAGGATGCCTCTCCGGTCCAGTCCAAATAGGCTTCATCCAAGATGAGCCATCCACCCTGCTCCCGCAGCCGTTTGGCCAGCGGGCTGATTTGCTCAATGCTGATCATTTGACAGGTGGGATTGACTGGTCGGCCCAGCACCACCACGTCGCACTCTGGGATTTCACCCTCAAGAATCAACTCAACGGGCCAGTCGAGCACCACATGGTTTGCACGTCGAAAACGTTTGTCCCACTGGTCGAAGCTTGGCTCTGCCAGCACAATCCGCATGCTGCCGTACCAGGTTTGAAAAAGACGTGCCAAGGCAGAAATACCGCTCTCGATGCCTGTGACCGGCAGGACTGCTTCACATTCAAAAAAGCGGCGCGCCGCCATGTGGAAACTGGATCGAAGCACATCGGGCATTTGCCAGACTTCGGCGGGCATGTCGGCCAAAGGCATGGCGTGCGGCGCCACCGAGCCCGAAAGATCAAGCTTGGCCGGGTTGGCCACTCGGGTGTCAATAAACATCGGCGGTTTCAAGGTGAACTGGGAATCCCCATAGGCGTTCAACATGGGCCAGCGTCTTGTCTGACTCCTCGTTGTTCAGAGGCCTGCCCCGGCGGCTCATGTGCGTGAGGGTGAGGGAGCGGTCTGTCATGCGCGCATACGATGTGACCTGAATGTCGGGCACCATGTTTTCTCTCGCATACTGGTTGGCAAGCAGGGTGCGAATCCGTTTGTATCCCTCGTCGTTGTGAATGGAGTCGATGAACATGGCGTCTTCTTCTTTGTGATCGGCAATCGCAAACAGGCGGAAATCGCGGATGACTTTGGGCGACATGAACTGCCGAATAAACGACTCGTCTTTGAAGTTGCGCATTGCGAAGTCGATGGCTTTGAGCCAGTTGCCAGAGCCAGCCAGATCCGGGAACCAGCGCCGATCTTCTTCGGTGGGTTGCTCACACATGCGACGAATGTCGTTGTAAATCGCAAACCCCAGGGCATACGGATTGAGCGCTCTAAAACGCCCGTCCCTAGAATCGGGCTGAAACACCACGTTGGTGTGCGAGGTCAAAAACTCCAGCATGAATCCATCGGACACCAGTTTTTGCTCGTATAAGGTGTTGAGTAAAGTGTAGTGCCAGAAGCTTGCCCAACCTTCGTTCATGACTTTGGTTTGGCCCTGCGGGTAGAAGTACTGAGACATCTTGCGAACAATGCGGACCAATTCACGTTCCCAGTCGCGCAACTTGGGTGCTTCTTTTTCAATGAAATACAGCAGGTTTTCTACGGGCTCACGCGGGTAGTTGTCTTGCTTGCGCTCAATTTGGGCAGCCTCCACAGGCGACACCTTGGCCATGATTTCATCGTATTGGCGGCGCTTTTCTTCGGCCAGGTCGTCCCGCCGTGCACGCACCGAGGCTTCAGATTCGTAACGTCGCTTGTATCGATCGACACCGAAGTGCTGGATGGCGTGGGCTGCATCCAGAATTTCTTCAACCGCATCAAAGCCGTATTTTTCTTCGCACTCTGTGACGTACTTTTTAGCAAACACCAGGTAGTCGATGATGGCATCGGCCTGGGTCCATTGGCGAAACAGGTAATTGCCCTTGAAAAATGAATTGTGGCCATAGCAGGCGTGTGCAATCACCAGGGTCTGCATGGTCATGGTGTTCTCTTCCATGAGGTAGGAAATGCAGGGATTGGAATTGATCACCACCTCGTAGGCAAGGTTTTGCTGGCCAGTCTCGTAAAGATGTTCGTTGACTGAAAAGGACTTGCCAAAGCTCCAGTGGGGATACATCACTGGCATCGCTCCACTGGAATACGCGTCCAGCATCTGCTCGGCGCTAATCACTTCGATTTGGTTTGGGAAGGTGTCCAGCTTGTAGGTGTTGGCGGCAATGTCGTGCAACTGCGTGTCAATTTCACGCAGCAGATCAAAAGTCCATTCATTGCCCTGTGCATCCAGTCGTTTGCCCATGTGCGTTGCCCCTAGCGCCCGAAGGCGACTTCTTTTTTCTCGAACAAACCCCGGAATACCGGGTAAATATCGCGGCGGTTGAACAGTTTGCGCATGGCAAAATGATTGGCATGGCTGTCTTCCAGACGCTCAAAACTCTCCCAGAGATCCGATGCACGCGCCATGCCAAACATGGGGGTGGGCATGGTCTCGACGTAGGCGTAGTAACGCACATGCGGCATGATTTTGGAAGAGAGATACTCCGCGCTGCTGCGCGCGTCGCGCGAGGTGGCGTCACCATCGGAGGCCTGGGCCACGTACACATTCCATGCACTGCCGGGGAAACGAGTCTCGATGATGTGATGCATCAATTCCATGGCGGGCATGATCTCGGTGCCACCGCTTTTCTTGCCGTAGAAAAAATCCTCCTCGCTCACCTCTTCTGCTTCGTCGGTGTGACGAATAAACACGAGCTTGACCTCTTCATACTTGCGGGTCAGGAACAGGTACAGCAAGGTGTAAAAACGCTTGGCCAGGTCTTTTTTGGCCTCATCCATGGAAGCCGAGACATCCATGAGGCAAAACATCACGGCGTTGGTGGATGGCTCGGGGTAAACGACACGGTGACGGTAACGAAGGTCTACTTCGTCCAGAAAAGGCACGTGGGGCTTTTTGCGAGCATCGTCTAGCAAATCCAATTGGCCTGGCGTTGGGTCTTCATCGTCTTGGTCTTCCTCTTTGGGCTCCAGGGCAACGCGACGCATGAGTGACGCTTTCATGGTTCGCATCACAGACAAAGAGGTGGGTGCGCCTGAGCGTGAATAACCTGCATTGCGGCTTTTCATACGCTTCACAGAGGAGATTTCGCGCTTGAGCAGCTCGGGCAGCTCCAAGTCGTCAAAGTAAAGATTTAAAAACTCTTCGCGAGACAGCACGAAGGTGAATGCATCGTCGCCCTCGCCTTTGCCTGGCTTGCCACCGCCACCCTGCCCCTCGCCACCGCTGGGTCTGGGGATGCGGTCGCCGGGCACAAAATCTTTGTTGCCAGGCACCACGATTTCTCGATCCCCCCCTTGACCAAAGACAAAGGTGGGCTCTGAAACTTCCCGGGTGGGAATGCGCACTTTGACGCGCCCATCCTGACTGATGTCTGAGATGGAGGATTCACCCGCCACATCGGACACAGCCTTTTTAAGCTGCGACTTGTAGCGGCGGATGAATCGCTCCCGATTGGGCAAACTGCGGTTTTTGCCGTTCAGCCTGCGATCAATGATGGTTGAATCGCCCATGAACCACTCCTTCTGCACACCGGCGCGTGGGCCGGGCGCATGCCCATTACGACGCCTTTTTCACGCGCAAGTGCCACTCGACCAGCAGGCGAACCTGTTTCTCGGTGTAGCCCTTGGTGACCATGCGCGCCACAAAGTTGTCGTGTTTGTCCTGATTTTCGCGAGAGCCTTTTGCATCAAACGAAATCACTGGCAACAAATCCTCGGTCTTGCTGAACATGCTGCGCTCAATCACCTCACGCAGTTTTTCATAGCTCGTCCATGACGGCATGGTGCCTGCGTTGCCAGCTTGCGCCCGCAACACGAAGTTGACCACCTCGTTGCGGAAGTCTTTGGGATTGGCGATGCCAGCCGGTTTCTCAATGCGGTTGAGCTCTTCGTTCAAGGAATCGCGATCGAAAATCTGCCCGGTTGCAGGGTCGCGAAACTCCTCATTCTGGATCCACTTGTCGGCAAACTGGATATAACGTTCGAAGAGGTTTTGCCCGTACTCGCTGTAGCTTTCCAAGTACGCGGTTTGAATCTCTTTGGCCACAAACTCTGCGTACTTGGGCGTGAGGTAGCTCTTCACAAAATCAAGGTACTTGCGAGTTTGTTCCTCAGGCAAGTTGTCTTTGATGACCTGCTGCTCCAGCACATACAACAGATGCACGGGGTTGGCGGCCACCTCTTGGTGATCAAAGTTGAACACTTTGGAGAGCACTTTGTAGGCCCAGCGTGTGGACGAACCCTGCATGCCCTCATCTGGCCCGGCCTGATCACGATACTCTTGGATCGGTTTGGCGTGCGGATCGACGTCTTTGAGATTCTCGCCATCGTAGACGCGCATTTTGCTGAACAGATTGCTGTTGGCCGGCTCTTTCAAGCGTGTAAGCACGCTGAACTGGGCCATCATGCTGAGCGTGCCTGGTGCGCACGGGGCTTTTTTAAGCGACGAGTGTTCCAGCAGTTTTTCGTAAATTTTCACCTCTTCAGACACGCGTAGGCAGTAAGGCACCTTGACGATGTAGACGCGATCCAAAAAGGCTTCGTTGGTTTTGTTGTTGCGGAATTGCTGCCACTCCGACTCGTTGCTGTGGGCCAAAATAATGCCGTCGAATGGGATGGAGCCAAAGCCCTCGGTGCCTTTGAAGTTGCGCTCTTGCGTGGCAGTGAGCAAGGGGTGCAACATTTTGATGGGGGCCTTAAACATTTCAACAAACTCAAGAAGGCCCTGATTGGCCAAGCACAAACCGCCGCTGAAGCTGTACGCATCGGGGTCATCCTGGCTGAACTGATTGAGCATGCGAATGTCGACTTTGCCCACCAACGCGGAAATGTCTTGGTTGTTTTCGTCACCTGGTTCGGTTTTGGCGATGGCCACCTGGTTGAGCGTGGATGGCATGAGGCGCACCACCCGGAACTTGCGCAAATCACCGCCAAACTCTGCCAGACGCTTGGTTGCCCAGGGGCTGGCAATGCCAGTGAGGTACCGCCGGGGAATGCCGTATTTGTCTTCCAGCGAAGCGCCAAACTGCGATGGGTCAAACAAGCCCAGCGGCGACTCATTGACCGGCGAACCCTTAAGCGCATAAATGGGCATTTGTTCCATCAGCGCTTTCAAGCGCTCGGCCAGCGAAGATTTGGCACTGCCCACGGGGCCCAGCAAATAGAGCACCTGCTTGCGCTCCTCCAAACCTTGGGCCGCATGGCGGAAATAAGCCACGATGTTCTCGATGACCTCTTCCATGCCATAAAATTCTTTGAAGGATGGGTAGCGGCGCACCACGCGGTTGGCAAAGATGCGCGAGAGTCTGGCGTCATGGCGGGTGTTGATGACCTCAGGCTCTCCAATGGCATGCAGCATGCGTTCTGCCGCGCTGGCGTAAGTGAGGGGGTCTTTTTTGCAAAGCTCGAGATACTCCTCCAGGCTCATCTCGGTTTGCTGCAAGGCTGAAAATCGAGACTGAAACTGACCAAAAATATCAGACTCGTTGGAAATTGAATCACGCTTATCAAGCTCTGTGTTCATGATGTCCTCCTGCACAACGCTTTTCGCCCAAACCCCCTGGGTGCAACTCTATTTCGCGCCCAAAGCGTTCAATGTCATCTGCCGAACAAGTTGCAATAAACAGGCCAACTCCGTGATTTCAGACCTGCGCTGTTTTGGTGCTTGCAACCCCATCCAGCTAACCCTCTCGATATCGACTATCTCCTTGTTTGCCTCCGCCTCATATCCCTGAAGCGGGTGCAGCCTCTCGTTTTGTTAGACGCCAAACCGCACCGGAAATTTCAGAATTCTGCGCAATTTCTTCGGAGAACTCCCACACATTCATCACCGCACCTTTCTTGGCCAGCAGGGCGGGCATGTCATCGAGCCGATACTGTTTGCGCAACAACTCGTACATGGGTTTGTCGATGGCGATGGACTCGCCCCGCTGAATGTGCGCAGCGATGGCGCGAATCAATTCTTTTTGGGTGTCCATGTCGGACAGCTTGTTGAACTCCAGCACAAAACCGTGCTTGCGCAACCAAGGCACCAAACCTGCGTTTTTAAGTCGACCAGAAAGTACCGCCGTAAATGGCATGGGAAGACTGGCCATGCGCTGAAGATAATTGTCATGAAGCAAGGTTGGAAATACGAGCAGGCTGCCTCCCACGGCACCCAAATGCTCGATGCTTTGCAATTGCGGCAACCGCCGTGTACCAACCGTGAGCAACAAACGGGCGCGTAACACCACATAGGGTTGTTTGAACACCCAGAGCAAAAGCACCACCAGGTTGAGCCCCGTGACACCGAAAAATACCCAGACCACCTCGCCGCGCGTGGCCAACAAAATTGCAATGGCAAACCCGGCCGACACCACCATGAAAAAAGAGTTGATGATGTTGTTGGCAGACACCACCCGAGAGCGACTTTCACGGGGTGCAAAGGCCTGCATGGTTGCGTACAACGGCACGCTGTACAACCCCACCCCCATGCTGATCAATACAAACAAACCCAGGATGAGTAGGTTTTGCGGTTCACTGAAAAATGCCAGCACTGTGAGTTGACTGCTGCCAACGCTGTACTGCAGCAACACAACATGAAGCACCACCCCCACCAATATCATGATGAGCAAGCCCCAGAGCGTGAGCCCCATTTCGATTCGCTTGTTGGACCAACGCTCGCACAAAAATGCACCACCCCCCAAGCCCACGGTGAATGCAAAAAGCAAGACCGTGGCCACGCCTGGGCTGGCATTCAGGAGGGTTTTGGTGAGCAAGGGAAATTGCGTGAGGTAGGTGGCCCCCACAAACCACAGCCATGAGATGCCAAGCAAGGCTGGCCACACCCGAGGCAAACCCACGGCAAACCTCACATTGCGCCAGGTCTCCGAAAACACATTCCAGTTGACCTGAAGACCGGGCAACGGCGAGGGAGTGAGCGGCATTTGCAGGCTTTGCCAAACACCGAGCAAGGCCACCAGCAAGGCGAAACCACACACCATGTAAACAACAGCCTGGCCGGTTTCAGCGCTCATCAGGCTGCCTGCCGCAATGGTGCCCAGCAGGATGGCCATGAATGTGCCCGACTGCACCAAGGCATTGGCCAACACAAGCTCATGGGGTTTCATGTGCTCTGGCAAATAGGCGTATTTGGCTGGCCCAAAAAAAGCAGATTGGGTGCCCAGCAAAAACACGCCAGCCACCAGCAGCGCCACAGAATTGAACACAAAGCCCAGGGTGGTGAATATCACAATCACAGGTTCGAGCCATTTTGCCAAACGCATGACTTTCGTTTTGTCGTGCTTGTCGGCCAATTGGCCGCTGGTGGCCGAGAAAATCACAAACGGAAGAATAAAAAGGCCAGCGATGAGATTGACCAATAGACCAGCGGACCAGTCACCGCGCAGCGCATCGTTGTAAGTCACTGCCAGGGTGACTGCAAACTTCAAAAGGTTGTCGTTGAACGCGCCGAGGAACTGCGTCCAAAAAAAAGCACCGAAGCGTGAATCGCGTATTAGGGGAATCGCCATGCATTCAGCATAGCTCAAAATGTAAAAAGCCAGTAACAAAAAAGCCCCGACACGTCGGGGCTTTTTGCGCTGTTTTTGCTACAACAAAACTTCGAACAAAAACTTGCCTTTAAAATCAAGCGGCTGCCTTGTACTCCGTGACTGGCTTGGCCTCGATGATCTCGTCAGGGATTTGACCATTGGTGCGCAGGTAGTCTTTGCTGAAGTCGTCGGTCAAGATGGCGTCAAAGCGAATGGGCTCATATTCACGAATGCCTTGAGCCAAATCAGGGCTGATCAAGTTCTTGGCCACGGCATCTTTCAACTGCTCTTCCAAATTGGCGCCAAGCACCTTGCCAGACGAAACCGCCTTCAAGAAGTTGCTGTAACCGGGCTCAATGGACATGAGCTTGTTGGCAGCTTCGAGAATACGACCTGTGGGGTCTGTGGAACCTTCACCCACAAAGACCTTGTCCAGCAAACGCTCTGCAAACACATTGCGCTCCATCAACATGTCGGCCACTTTGGCGTTCAGGTTGTCGCTCGGGCCACGGGTCTTGCCCAGGCCAAACGGGAAGGCGACGAAATTCAGCAGACCACCGATTGCCTTCACAGGGAAGTTGCGGTTGAACTCCACAAAGGCTTTGTCGATCTCTGCCAGCGAATCCTCAATCGCCCACTGGGCATGTGCCAGTTCATCTTTGTTGCGACCATTGGTTTCGTAGTATTTGATCACTGCGGTGGCCATGTACAAGTGGCTCAGCACATCGCCCAAGCGGGCGGACAAACGCTCGCGGCGTTTCAGCTCTCCACCGAGCACGCCCATGGCCACGTCTGCAGTAAATGCCAAGGCAGCGGAGCGGCGCTCAATCGCTTTGGCATACACGGCCATCTCGCCCGATACAGGGCTTTTGGCCAGGCGGTTGCCTGTCAGGCCCAACACCAGAGCGCGCATCGCACGGTTGAAAATATGACCCAGGTGACCAAAGAATGCCTTGTCGAAATCCCGCAGACCCTCTGCCTTGTTCGGATTTTGGGCGGCTTGCATTTCTTTCAACACCCAGGGATGACAGCGAATTGCACCCTGACCGAACACGATCAAGTTGCGT
Organism: Limnobacter sp.; assembly: GCA_036275655.1. GTDB lineage: Bacteria > Pseudomonadota > Gammaproteobacteria > Burkholderiales > Burkholderiaceae_B > Limnobacter. The sequence continues at coordinate 13,410 of DASUDK010000163.1, forward strand.
GTCATGATGTTGGCGCCTTCCACTGTGATGGCAACTGGCATGGCCTGGTAGGCCTGGCCAAGGTAATTGCGTGGGCCAAGAATGACGGTGCGACCGCCGTGAACATCCATGGACCGCAGAATGATCTCGCGCATCATTTCAGTCATGTGGTACTTCATCATGGCTGTGACCACGGAAGGCGCACACTCCGCGCATGCTGTGGCGGTCAATATGCGGGATGCTTCCAATTTGTAGGTGAGGCCACCAATCTTGCCTGTGGCCTCTTGCACGCCTTCAAACTTGCCGATGGGCAGCTTGAACTGGCGGCGAATGCGTGCATACGCGCCTGTGGCGAGGTACATGCCCCATCCAGACGCAGCGGACAAAGCAGGCAGGGAGATGCCACGACCAGCCGACAAACATTCAACCAGCATGCGCCAGCCCTTGCCAGCCATTTCTCGACCACCGATGATGGAAGTCAAAGGAATGTACACGTCGTTGCCGATGATGGGGCCGTTCATGAACACAGCACCCGGAAAATGGCGACGACCAATTTGAACGTTGGGGGTGTCGGCAGGCAACAAGGCGCAAGTGATGCCGTAATCCACTTTGTTCTTGTCGCCCAGCAGGCCTTGCGGATCTTTCAACTTGAATGCCAAGCCAACCACAGTGGCCACGGGAGCCAGGGTGATATAGCGCTTGCTGAAGTTCAGCACAATGCCCAGCTCTTCTTTGCCGTTCACGATGCGCTTGACGACCACGCCTGTGTCAGGGATGGCAGATGCATCGGAACCCACCTCTGGGCCGGTCAAACCAAAACAAGGAATTTCACGACCGTCCACCAAACGGGGCAGCCAGTAGTCTTTCTGTTCTTGGGTGCCGTAGTGCATGATCAGTTCACCCGGGCCCAAGGAGTTGGGAACCATGACGGTGACGGAAGCCGTGAGCGAGCGGGTTGCGATCTTGGCGACCACGCAGCTCTGCGCATAGGGAGAGAAGCCCAAGCCACCATGCTCTTTGGCGATCAACATGGCAAAAAATTTCTTCTTGCCCATGAAATCCCACACTTCTTTGGGCAGGTCCTTGAGCTCGAAAGTGATCTTCCAATCGTCGAGCATCTTGCACAGCTCTTCGGTCTCGTTTTCGAGATAAGACTTTTCTTCAGCGGTCAACTCGGTGTACTTGACGTTCATCAGTTTGGACCAATCTGGCTTGCCACCGAACATTTCGGCTTCCCACCAGGTGTCGCCTGCCTCCAGAGCGTCTTTCTCGGTCTGGCTCATGGTGGGCAGCGCTTTGGCAAATGCCTTGAAGATGGGCGCTGTGACGATGCCGCGGCGCAGAGAAGGCACATTCAAGAGCATGGCCACAGGCACATAAATGGCGGCAAAAATGGTGAGACCCACATCGCCCAAACCACCAAGCATGTAAAAGCCAAGTGCAGTTGCACCAATCGCTGCAGTGAAGGTTAAAAGGCTGGCGCCGGTGTAAACCAGACCGATCAGGACGACGGCGGCAAATGCGGCGAATAAAGTGTTTGACATAGTGTTACCCCTTGAATGTCATCAAAGTTACTTAGGCGTAACATGCGCCTTAAGTGAACAACTGTCAACCTCATTGCATCAAAAAAACAGCGAGTTTTCTAGAGCCTCGATTCGAAAAAAATCATGGGTTTACGCCGCACTGCAACATAAAACATGCGCCAAGCTTGGAGGGCTTTTAAATACGACGGCTTGTGTTTGTACACGCCATTTTGCAGCGCACCAAGTACAAAGGTGAACAAATGCAAGCGCAAAAAATTTAGAACAAGTCCCCCAATGGGGACAATTGAGAACAGGCATCGGCCTGACAAGCGCGCCAATTAACCGATACACTGCTGAAACAGGTAGAAAAACAATTTTTAACACCACACCAGTGAGGAGAAACATGGCTGTAAACGTCAACGTGAAGATTGAGCGCACTTTCAATGTGGCTTGCAGTGCCAAGAAGGCTTTTGACCAGTTGGTCAATGTGGCGAGCACTGTGGCCCTGTTCCCCAAACTGGACAAGATTGTTGACCTGGGTGGCGATGTGTGGCGCTGGGAAATGGAAAAGATCGGCGCGGCTGGTCTTTCTCACCAGGTGAAGTACACCGTGAAGTACACCAACGATGGGAGCACAAAAATTGACTGGAACCCCGCCCCTGGCGAAGGCAACGCCCAAGTGGCTGGCGGCTGGGTGATCAAAGCCAATGGCGACAAAGCCTGTACCATTGCCTTCCGCTCCACGGGAGAGTTCGACATGCCCGTGCCACGTTTAATGAAGGGCTTGGCAGAAGGAATTGTGAAGTCCGAGTTTGACGCGCAGGTGAGCACCTTCATCGATCGTGTGAAAGCCAAACTTGAGTCCTGATTCTTATTTTTTTATAACAACAATTCGCCCCTGCCCAGCAGGGGCCTTCATCCGCTTTAGGAGACGCAATGCCCTGGATGATTTACGGTGCCAATGGCTACACCGGTGAAATGATCGCTCGAGAAGCTGCAAAACGCGGCATGCGGCCAATATTGGCCGGCAGAAACGCGGGGGCCATCACAGCCCTGGCAGACAAGCTTAGCTTGCCCAGCCGTGTGTTCTCATTGGACAACGAGGCCGCTCTGCTAGAAGGTTTGAACGAGGTCGATTTGGTGCTGCACTGTGCAGGGCCATTTTCGGAAACCGCGGAGCCCATGATGCAGGCTTGCTTGCAAACCAAAACACATTACCTGGACATCACAGGTGAAATTTCGGTGTTTGAATTGGCGCAGTCACTCAGCGGCAAAGCCAAAAAACAAAAGATTGTGTTGTGCCCAGGCGTGGGATTTGATGTGATTCCCACCGATTGTGTGGCGGCTCGTTTGAAAGAAACCTTGCCCGATGCAACGCACTTGGCATTGGGGTTTGATTCCCGCAGCGGCTTGTCTTCGGGCACAGCCAAAACCACCGTGGAAGCAATGAAGCTCGGCGGGCGCGTGCGGCATGACGGCGAGATCAAACCAGTCGGTTTGGGCTACAAAACACGAGAGATCAACTTTGGGAATGGAACCAAATTTGCTGTCACCATTCCTTGGGGCGATGTGTCCACCGCATTCCACAGCACCGGCATTGGCAATGTTGAGGTGTATATCCCGTCCTCACCAAAATCGGTGCGGATGATGCGCGCCGCCAACCTGGCCCGTCCGATTCTTGGCCTCGGCTTGGTGCAGAGCATCATGAAGAGCCAAGCCGCCAAGGTGGAAGGGCCCAGCGAAGAGCAACGTGCGAAAATGCCTGCATACGTGTGGGGCGAAGCCACCAATGCCGAAGGCAAAAAGGTGGTGGCGCGGGTGAAAACAGCCAACGGCTACTCACTCACGGTGGTGGGGTCTTTGGCGGTGGCCAGTTATATATTGATGGAAAAGAACATCACGGGCGGTGCTTACACGCCCTCTCGCTTGATGGGCAGTGATTTGGTAGAACGGTTGGATGGTTCCACCAAAATCCAGATTTATGAGCAATAAACGGGTTTAGGTTAGCTGGCTGCGCATGCGTTTTGCGCGGTCGGCTGGGGCGGGGTGGGTGGATAACCAACTCGCGCCACCAGCCCCTTTGCTCATCTCAGCAAGTTTTTCCAATGCGCTCACCGCCGCTTGGAGGTTGTAACCCCTGCGTTTCATGAAACCCATGGCGTAGTCATCCGCCTCGTTCTCGTTGCCTTGAGAATGCTGCGCGCGAATCACCTGTTCAAACAAATCGCCCAACTGAGACTCGGCCAATACGGCAACGGTGCCGCCGGTGGCCGACGCCGCTTGGCGCAAGGCATTGGTGCGCATGGCGGTCTGGATGCGCGCTTTGGTGTGACCCGATTTGACATGGCCAATTTCATGGCCAATCACATAACGCACCTCGTCATCGCTCATCATGTCCATCAGCCCGCTGTACACGCGGATGGTGCCATTGGCCATCGCGAAAGCGTTCACCTCCGCCTTTTGATACACCTTGAAGTTCAGCACCATGCCGTCTTCGGACTCAAGCCCTTTGGCCAGTGCCGCGAGCCGTTTGCCGTGGGCAGTGCCCGGCCCTGCAATGGTGTGCTGCTTGTCATACTGCGCAGCCATTTGATCAAAGTAAGCTTTCAGCTCATCGTCACTCAATGCGGTCGAGTCCAAAAGGCCCTTGCCAGCGCCCAGCATCTTGCCAAAGTCCAAGGCCAAGGCCCGGGTGGACACCGCAGATGTGCCTGCCACCAGTACGCAAAGGCTCAAAAACTGTCGTTTGTTCATGAAATGAGATCCCTGAAAGGTTGGAACAAGACAGCAACCTTATTGGACTGGCTCAATTTCACAAAAAACTGCCAAGGCGAGTGATGCTGATTTATATCACCCTCATAAAGCGCACGGCCACAAACAAAAAAGCCCGGTGAATCAATCACCGGGCCTCATGACACGTGCTTGAACAGCAGCGCTTGGATCAACTCACTTCTGGAATGCTTCGCGTTGAATTTTCCACGCGCCAGACGCTTTGGAGAGCACCAAAGTTTTGTTGCCCACATCCTTGTAACGGTTGGATGTGTATTCTTGCTTGAATTTGACCTCCGCCAGGGTTTCGGATTGCAGGTCAATCTGCACATCACTCACCACCACTTCAATGGTCTCTGGACCGTTGAGGCGTGCCCGACGCTGGCCCTCCCATGCTCCACGTGATTTTTTGCCGTGTTCAAATGTGTCGGCGTAAAAGCTCAGGTAACCATTGACGTCTTTGGCCGACCAAGCCGCAGCCCAGTTGGTGAGCAAATCGTTGATGGCAGCAGCGTCACCAACATCGGCGCCCACGGCCAAACTCGCTTCAGGCGCTTGCACTTCCACAGCATCGGCGGCCACTGCAACAGCGCTTGCTGCCTCAGGCGCGGCCACTGGAGATTCGGTGGGTGCCCCGGCGGCATCGGCCATGGCTGCTGGGGGAGGTGACAATGGCGCCACACGGATTACCTTGTCATCTTTAAAGTAAACAGCGTAAGGCACAAATTCTTCTTGTGCACCCGTGCCCTGCTTGACCACATAATCCCAGCGGGACTGGTCTTTTTTGTCGCTCAACATGGGGAAGCCCAGGCGGTTTTGTACCTGCAGGGGGGACATGCCAAGTTTGATGCGGGCCAGGTCGATTTTGGTGATGAACTCGCGGGGGCCCACATGCTCAAATTCGGAATCGAGGTACTCCGGCACATCTTTGAGGGAGGTGATAGAGCCACAGGCGGCCAGCACCGATACAGACAGGGCCAACAAGGTGGCCTTCAAAGATTTGGAATTGCCGACGCGATCAAATGTACTCAAAGTTGTCTCCCTTTGATGTGTATTGTGTGTAAGTCGTTCGATAATAATGGATTGTGCTGCGTTGTACGCGCATCTTAACGAAAGCACGGCGATTTGATAAGCCGTAGCAACATTACACAGGAAAAGGACGCATGAACACCACCATCATTGGCAGCGGTGTTGCCGCGTGGACCCTTGTGCGCGAATTGCGCAAGGCAGACCCCGAGCACACCATTCGCCTGGTCACAGCCGACAACGGCGATTTTTACTCCAAGCCCATGCTGAGCAACGCTTTGGCTAGCGGAAAAACCGCAGAAACACTGGTGATGACACCAGCCGCCAAGTTTGCCGAACAACAAAATGTGGAATTGCATGCCAGCACGACGGTGACGAGCATCGACATTGCAAACAACACCGTGCACACCTCGGCTGGCACATTTGTATATGGCAACCTTGTGCTGGCTTTGGGTGCAGACACCATCAAACTGCCCCTGCAAGGCAATGGGGCTGCCGATGTGATCAGTGTGAATGATCTCAACGATTACGCGGCGTTTCGCACCTTGTTGGGTGGCAAAACCCAAGTGGCTGTGCTGGGTGCGGGCTTGATCGGCTGCGAATTTGCCAACGACCTGCTCAAAGCCAATGTGCACACCACCGTGTTTGATCTGGCCGACCGCCCGCTGGCGCGCTTGCTCCCCCCCGAGGCCAGTGCCTTCATGCAGCAAAAGCTACAAAACAAGGGTGTGCGCTGGAAACTGGGCCGCACCGTGGACCGCATCGAAGGCAAGGCGGGCAACTACACCATCACCGATTCCACTGGCGAAACCACCCAAGCTGAGTTGGTGTTATCGGCCGTAGGCCTGGCCCCACGCACAGCACTGGCCAAACAGGCTGGCATCGCCGTGGCGCGCGGTGTTGTGGTAAACACGCTGGGCCAAACCAGCCAAGCCAATGTGTATGCCATCGGCGATTGCGCCGAATACGCGGGCAAATACGTGTTGCCTTACATCATGCCGGTGATGCAAGCCGCGCGCGCCATGGCGCAAACATTGGCGGGCAAGCCGACCGACATTAAATTTCCGGCCATGCCCGTGAGCATCAAAACACCCGATTGCCCGGCGGTGGTCAACCCTCCCCTGCCCGAGCATGTGGGGCAATGGGAAGTCACCCCCACCGAGGATGGCATTAAAGCGCTATTCAAAGGAACCGACGGTGCCCTGCTGGGCATGGCTTTGCTCGGGGATGCCAGCAAAGAGCGCCAAGCCCTCACCCCCCTCTTGCCAGCGATGCTTTAAAATCGCTGCATTCATTTTTAGACTGGAATCCAGATGGCTCAATACGTATTCAGCATGAACCGGGTGGGAAAGATTGTTCCCCCCAAGCGGCAAATTCTCAAAGACATCTCCCTG
>DASUDK010000164.1:0-24735 GCA_036275655.1 Limnobacter sp.
CATCTGTTGAATGATTTGAATCGAAATGCCCGCCTGTGCGGGGGAACACGGCCCTGGGGACACGCACACCGCGGCTGGCTTAAGGGCTTTGGCCTGCTCCACAGTGATGGCGTCGTTGCGGACGACGTGAACCTCTTGCCCAAGCTCGCCAAAGTATTGGACCAGGTTAAAAGTAAAACTGTCGTAGTTGTCGATCATCAACAGCATGGGGGGGTTCCTGCAGGTGGGCGTTGCTTTGAGCAAAAGTTTAGCACAGGCCACCTGTGGCACTAGCCTGTGGCCAGGAAAGGCGATCGGGATGTCTCAATCATCCATTCAATTTGCTGGGCAATTGCGTCCACCGCTGACCTCACGTCAAATGCACTCGGATTGGGCTTTTGCATGTACTGAAGCAACCTGTCGCTGGCATGTGCCAATAAAATACAACCATGGCTGAGACACATCTGCTTGAACTCGCTCAACTCCCGCGCACTGACATGCCCAGCCTTGATTGAATGAAAAGCCGAGGAAAGCGCCTGGAGTGTTTGGAAAACAGGAACATCGAGGGCATTGCATGTGGCAAGCTTGGTTTTTACCAAATCTTCGAGCTGGTGCGTCTGAACTGGCAAAAGAAAGAGTTGACTGGCACCCAGCCTTTTGGCCCGCAACACCATGTGACGGCTCGCCTTGTTGGTGGTGAGTGCAATCGTGGCATGTAACAGGCGCCCTTTGTAGAACGCTTGATGCAAGAAGTCCAGGCCGCATCCGTCCGAGGTGCTTGAATTGCAAACCACCAAAGCCCAATACTCGGGGCCACACAGCAGGCGGTGTGCAAAGTCCAGGGTTGAAGCGTGTTGAATACCACCAGGCCAGACAGCCTTGAAACCGTCAGCGAGTTGCGCGGCCAGCGTTGAATCGCTTTCGATGATGAGAATATTCACATCCCTCTCCCTGTGGTGTGTTGCACATGAAGAAGGTTAAAAAGTGTGGCCTGTGTAGAAACTAACCCAAACGTGGGACAGGTCCGTTCTGGTTTTTGTGGTTCAGTGCAGCTCGCCGTCCAAGCCTTGCTGTACAAGCTCGGCCGCTCGCATCACTGCACGGGCCTTGTTTTCGGTCTCTTGCCATTCACTTTCGGCCACAGAATCGGCAACCACACCGGCACCAGCCTGCACGTAGAGTGTTCCGTCTTTAACCACCCCTGTGCGGATGGCAATGGCCACATCCATGGTGCCAGTGAAGCTGAGGTAACCACATGCCCCACCGTACACGCCACGCTTGGTGGGCTCCAATTCGTCGATGATTTCCATGGCACGCACCTTGGGCGCACCGGACAATGTGCCAGCCGGAAAGGTTGCGCGCAATACATCCATCGCCCCCAAGCCAGGCTTCAGCTCGCCCTGTACATTGCTCACGATGTGCATCACATGTGAATAACGTTCGATGATCATTTTCTCGGTGACCTGCACACTGCCTGTTTGAGCAATCCGCCCCACATCGTTGCGCGCCAGGTCGATCAGCATGACATGCTCTGCAATCTCTTTGGGATCGGCCAGAAGCTCTTCCGCCAAGGCGACGTCTTCGGCTGGGGTTTTGCCACGGGGGCGTGTGCCCGCAATGGGGCGCAGGGTAACCACTGGCGCAGACTTTCCATCCACCTGGTCCTGCCGGACCAGAATCTCTGGGGAAGAGCCAACCACCTGAAAATCGCCAAAATTGTAATAAAACAGGTAGGGCGATGGGTTGAGTGACCGCAGCGCCCGATAGAGCATGAGTGCATCTTGCGTGAAAGCTTTGGACAAGCGCTGACCCAACACCACTTGCATCACATCGCCCGCTGCAATGTACTCCTTGGCGCGCGCCACCATGTCAAAAAATTGGGCTTTGGGCATGCTGCGCTCAATCGGCGTGGGGTCGGCCGGACCACTGGGCGGAATCACCACGGGTTTGCGCAGGGTGTCCATCAAAGACTTTAATTCGGCCACACCGGCTGCATAAGCATCTGCCTGTGCCGGATCCACAAACAGGATCAACTGAATGGTGCCTTGAATGTTGTCGACCACCGCCAAGCGATCCGTGAGCATCAGTAAAATGTCGGGAATGCCCAGATCGTCCTGTTTGCGTGTCCGCTCTAGGCGCGGCTCCATGTAACGCACACTGTCGTAACCAAAATAACCGGCCAACCCGCCAAAAAAACGGGGCACGCCTGCCATGGGCGGCACTTTGAACCTGGCGTGGTATTGCTCTACAAACTGCAAGGGGTCGCCAGAGAAACTCTCCAACAAGTCCACGCCACCCTGAGGATTGACGCGGGAGACCTCCACTTTGTTTTCTACAGCCTTCAGCGTGACGCGTGATGGCAGCCCCACAAAAGAATAACGCCCAGAGCGCTCTCCACCGATCACAGATTCCAGCAAAAAGGTGTTGGGCTGGTTTGCAAGTTTGAAATAAATGGACAGTGGTGTGTCCAAGTCGGCATAGCAGCGCGCCACCAAGGGAATGCGGTTATAACCTTGCAACACCAGGGCGTCGAATTCTGATTTGGAGATCATGGGTGCACCTTTTTGGCCAGCAAGCGGTCTGCGGCCTGGGCGATGGTTTCAATGTAAGCTTCGCACGGCGTGTCTTGCACTGGCATTCCTTCATTGTACCCATACGGCAACAACCAGCAGGGTGTGCCAGCCGCATGCGCGGCGTGCGCATCGTTGTGCGAATCGCCAATCATCAATGCCCGCTCAGGTTGTACGCCCAGAAGACGGCAGGCGTGCAAAATGGGCATGGGGCTGGGCTTTTTTTCGACGCAGGTGTCGCCACCAACCACCACCTCGAAATATTGGGCGAGACCCGTTCGTGCCAACAGTGGGTGGGTAAACCGCTCCGGTTTGTTGGTGACCACTGCCAAATCAAACCCAGCGGCTTGTAGCGCATTTAAGCCGTCTAACACGCCTGGATACAAACAGGCATGCAGTCCATTGAAATGCAGATAATGTTCTTGCCAAATCCGCATGGCTTGCTCGTACTCCGCCTGACTTGCGCGCGCTGTCATGCTGCCAGTCAAACTGCGGTGTACAAGGTTCTCTGCGCCCTTGCCAATGTAGACGCCCACCTGCTCCTCCGGTATTTGAGGCTTGCCCAAGTCTGAAAGCATGGCGTTGACTGCGGCGGCCAGGTCGGGCACCGTGTGAAGCAAGGTGCCGTCCAGATCGAAAAGAACTGCCTGTGTGATCATGATCAACGGACAGCGGCAAGCTCAGCACGCATCTGGTCAATCACGGCCTTGTAATCCGGTTTACCAAAAATGGCAGAGCCCGCCACAAAGGTGTCTGCGCCTGCTTTGGCGATTTGAGCAATGTTGTCTGGCTTGACACCACCATCAACCTCCAAGCGGATATTTTGACCACCAGCGGCCACATGGGCGTCGATGCGTTTGCGCACCGCAGTGAGCTTGTGCAGGGCTTGAGGAATAAACCCCTGGCCGCCAAACCCGGGGTTGACCGACATGATCAGCACCAGGTCGAGTTTGTCCATCACGTGATCCAACCAGCTCAGGGAGGTGGCGGGGTTGAGCACGACGCCAGCCTGGCATCCCTGATCTCGAATCAGTCCCAAGGTGCGGTCCAGGTGATCGGTGCCCTCTGGGTGCACACTGATGATGTTGGCGCCGGCTTTGGCAAAATCTGGAATGATGCGGTCCGCAGGCCTCACCATCAGGTGGACATCGATCATGGCGCTGGTGTGGGGGCGCAAGGCCTCGCACACCAAAGGTCCAACGGTGAGGTTGGGCACGTAGTGGTTGTCCATCACATCAAAATGGACCCAATCGGCGCCGGCAGCGATGACATTTTTAACCTCTTCGCCCAAACGGGCAAAGTCGGCAGACAAAATACTGGGGGCGATGATGAAAGGATTCATGGACTACACATTTGTTGAGCGACAGACCGCCAGTTTAAACGAATCTGCCAGGTCTTCTGAGTCATCTTGGCAGTTCAGATTTGTGAAATTGAGGGATTGACGTCATACTTTTGGCATCGACATTTTGTGCCCAAGCACACCCCATTCTCTTATGAGCAGCACAACCAACCCCAGCCCTTACCAGTTTGAAGTGCGGGTGAATACCCAGTTTTTAGAAGAGCAGAGCGACAAAGACAAAGGTCCTTATGTGTTTGCCTACACAATCGAGATTGAAAATGTGGGCGAGCGCACGGCCCAATTGCTAAGCCGGCACTGGGTGATCACCGATGCGCACAACATTGTGCAAGAGGTGCGTGGCGACGGCGTGGTGGGTGAGCAACCTGTGTTGAACCCAGGCGAGCGCTTTGAATACACCAGCGGCTGCCCGTTGCCCACGCCCGTGGGCACCATGCGCGGCGAGTACACATTTGTGGGTGAAGGCGGTGAGCAGTTTGAGGTGCCAGTGCCAGAGTTTTTGCTCTCCATGCCCCGAACCCTACATTGACCGCAAGCCAAACTCAGCGGGATTGGCCCTCGGAATCCCGCTCCTTGCTTTGATCCACCTCTTGAGGGGGCAAAGCTGGGCGATCAACCCTGGCGCGCATGGTCCACCACATGATGAAGACGATCACGCCGAGTGCCAACAGCATTTCTGCAATGAGTAACCACATGACAACAACACCCCCTTTGAAACAACTGGCCAAGCTTGCCTTGACGTTGACCATTGTAACTGGCTGTGCCAGCACGCCAAGCAAACCGACCACGGATTGCCAATGCCCAGCGGCCAAGCAGGAAGGCTCCGCAGGCCAGGTGGCGGAGCCCAAAGCCCAGCCGCTGTTTGCGAGATCGGATTTTAACCAACTGCCTGGCTGGACCAAGGCCAACCACACAGCCTATCTGGAGGCTTTTGCCAGCCAATGCTCGGCCAACGGCAATGCATTGGCCAAACGCAAGGGCACACCCACAGGACTCCTGGAGGCATGCCGCAAAGCGCGACAAAACCTTGCTGGCAATGCCCTGCTGCCTGCTCAAATCTGGATGGAGGCGAACTTCGAGGTTTGGCAGTTTCAGCAAGAGGACGGCAAAAAAGAGGGCCTGCTGACCGGCTATTACGAGCCCATGCTGCAAGGCAGCCGCAAACCACAAGGCAACTACAACGTGCCGCTCTATGGTGTGCCCGCGGATCTGATCACTGTGAAACTGGATGAGGTGTACCCCGAGTTGAAAGGCAAACGCTTGCGTGGGCGTTTGCAAGGCGACAGCTTGGTGCCATTTTTTAATCGTGCGGAATGGGAGAGGCTGGGCCCGGACCGGGAGAAACCCATTGTTTGGGTCAACGACAAACTCGACGCCTTCTTGTTGCAGGTGCAAGGCTCTGGACGGGTAAAACTCACCGATGGCACCACAATAAGGTTGAGCTACGCAGATCAAAACGGCCACCCTTACAAATCAATTGGCAAAGTGCTGGTGGACAGGGGCGAGCTCACCGCGGCCCAAGCCACCATACCGGGCATTCGAAATTGGGTGAAAGCCAATCCGAACAAACTCGACGCACTGCTCAATGAGAACCCCAGTGTTGTTTTTTTTAAAGAAAACGCCGTACTGAAACCCGAAGATGGACCCGTTGGAGCACTGGGCGTGCCGCTCACCGGTCAATTGAGCCTGGCAATCGACCGGCAGCGGGTTCCTTACGGCAGTATGATTTGGATCGAGTCCAGCGATCCCTTGACTCAAAAGACGATAGAGCAAGGCACCCTAGCGCAAGACACAGGGGGGGCGATTCGGGGGAGAATACGGGCGGATTACTTTTGGGGCACGGGTGAGGAGGCCGGGCAAGCAGCCGGTTTAACACGGCAGCCGCTCAAGATGTGGTTAATTTGGCCAAAGGGTGTGGCGCTGCCCACGGAGGGCAGCTAACCCCTGCACCATTCGACTTACTTGGGTCGCGAAGCGGCAGCGATTCGACGGTTGAGGTCTGAGGACGGAATGGCACCACTGGCGCGCGTGCCGTCTTGAAAGAAGACCGTGGGTGTGCCTGTCACGCCCATGTTGCGCCCAAGTGTGACCAGTTCATTGATGGGCGCGTTGCAATCGCCCTTGCCAGTGGGGGACTGGTCGTTGAGCATCCAGTCGTCCCACATTTTTGATTTGTTCTCGGCACACATCACTTTTTGTGCTTTGTCCAGAGAATCGCGCCCCAAGACAGGAAACACAAAGGTGTACACCGTCGTGTCTTGCAGCTTGGTCAAGGTCTCTTTGCGAAAACGTTTGCAATACCCGCAGTTGGGATCCTCAAACACCGCAATTTTGCGGCTGCCATTGCCATACACCGTTTTGAGCGCCAGTTTGACTGGTAGATCTTTTTCAAAATTGATGGCGTTGAGCTTGTCCATCCGCGCCTCGGTGAGGTTGTTCATGGACTTGGCCTCCAACAACTCCCCCAAGATGAGATGGCTGCCGCTGGCATTGGTGTAGATGATTTTTTTGCTGCCGTTGTGGGTGACCACCACCTCAAAGAGGCCATCGATGTAATCCAGGTCTGTGACCGACAACACCTTGATGCCGGAGCCCCCAAGGGAATCGTTGACCGCCGCAGTGATGCGATCCACCTCCGCTTTGGTGGCCGCTTGCGCAGCACCAACCGCCATGGAGAGCAGGACCAAAGCCGACATGGCAGCTTTTGAACGGGTTTGGGACAACACGCGAGAAAACAGATTCATGAACATTCCTGAGAGATAAAACAATGGTTTTTATGACAAGCAAATTGGGCTTTTGTTCAAAGCGCAGCCGCTAGCGCATGGCTTGCTGCGATAGCCAACGTTTGAGCATGGGCAGTTGGTTGACAAGCTGCATGCCTTTGTTGCGCGCCCAGGTTGCGCCTGGCAAATCGAGCCTGAACAGGGTGTGTAAACCATCGGTCAACAAATGCACTGGCGCACACGCCGCCTTGCGCCGCCTTTCCCAGGCGCGCCATAGCTGCTCGTCGGCAAGCCCCAAGCGCTGAACGGCCAAAAGCCGCTTGCGCGAGGCGAGGAGATTGGCCAACTCTGCTGCATCCTCCAACCCAAGATTGAGGCCTTGACCCGCCAAGGGGTGGATCACATGGGCTGCATCCCCCATCAACACCACGCCTTGATCAAACCAGACAGGGGCAACACCATGCTTGAGCGCAAACGCATGGGCCTGCCCCACCGGCGTTAACTCGCCATAGAGGGAGGCCACTGCACCACCAGCCACCTGCGAAACGGCAGTCACCATGTCGGGCACAGATCGTTGTAAGAAAGCCTGGGACTGGTGCAAAGGCATGGACCACACCATGGACACGTGCGGCCCTGGCATAGGAAGCATGGCCAGCACCGAATCCCCGACAAACCACTGGCGTGCTGTGCCATGGTGGGGTTTTTCGATTTGGAAGTTGGCAACCACCCCCTCGGCGCTGTAATCCTGCAACTCAAAGTCCAATCCTGCCTGACGACGGGTTTGACTTTGCGCACCATCGGCGGCAATCACAACTGGTACACGGACTGTTTTTAGATTGGACACCACCGCCCAAACGTCCCGCTCCCGGGACAGTCCTTCGACTTTGGCGTCCAACCAATCAATGCCAGGTTGGTATCGCATGGCTGCAAAAAGCACCTCGAACAGGCAACTTTGTTCAATGATCCAAGTGAGAGACTCCACCCCAGTGTCGCTCGCGCTAAAACGCAGTTGACCTTCGGTGTCCCCCCAGATTTGCATGTCGCTGACCGGTTGAACCTTGTCGCTGGGGATGTTGTCCCACACCCGCAACTTGTCCAGCACCCTTTGACTGCGATGGGACAGTGCAAACACCCGAGGGTCGAAGCGCTGACCAGGCTCGGGCACAAACTGCGCGGGTCTTTTTCCAACCACCAGCACTTTGAACCCTGACGTGGCCAACACCAAAGCGGCCACCAAGCCCACAACGCCGCATCCAACAATGGCTGCGTCATAGAGTACCGGGTTGGGGGTTTGGGCGCTTTGTACTTGCATCACAAGAAATTTGAACGAATTAACCACATGCTACAGCGAATTTGCACCGGGCGTTTGCGCAAGTTCAAAGTTTGGGATAAACTTGCGGGCTTCGGTGGTAATTGACCTCCGAGACGCGTGGCCAAGTAGCTCAGTCGGTAGAGCAGAGGATTGAAAATCCTTGTGTCGGCAGTTCGATTCTGTCCTTGGCCACCATCCTTCCTGCCCCCCTCCCCTTTTTGAAGACGCCCAAATGAGGCCTGTTTGCGCAGAGGGCGACCTGTTAGACTTGATGTCAAACAACATTCAAAACCATTAACACCATGCCTCAATCGCCCCTGTGCGATTTGCGGACACCATGAATCACCCGAACGATGTTGCTGAGGCCTTGCGCCTCGCAGAGCTGTATGAACTGGCCATTTTGGACACACACCCCGAGGATGGCTTTGAGGCCGTCGTGGACCTGGGGGTATCGGCTTTTGGCTGCTCCAGTTGTATTGTTTCTTTTGTAGACTCCGAGCGCCAATGGATTAAAGCCCGGCGCGGCATGGATGCGGCGGAGACCCCAAGGGACATCTCCATTTGCACCCACACCATCAAAAAAGACGAACCCATGGTGATCAACGATTGCCGTGAGGACCCCCGGTTTAAAGACAACCCCCTGGTCACCGGCTCCCCGTGGATTCGCGCTTATCTTGGCATCCCAATCAAAACCCCCTCTGGCGCAAAGGTGGGCTCGTTTTGCTTGATCGACAACCTGCCCCGGCCATGGACGGAGGCGGACATCCGCATGGCGCAGGCCATGGCGAGCCTCGTTGAAACTGCGCTGCATGAACGAAGAAAGGAATCGGCGTTACACACCCCAGCGGCCGTGCCGATTGCGCGCGCAGGTCGAGCCAGCCTGAGGGCCGAGTCGCATTTGTATGGCAGTTGGCGACGCGCAGCGGACACCCCCTGGGTAACGCTCTCGCCAAATCTTGAACAGTGGCTGTGTTTGACAGAGTCCAGCGAGGTGTCTTGGGATTGGTTTTGCAATGCCATCAACCCCCACAAACGAGACGCGGTCAAGGCCGCACGATTGCAAGCCAACGGCCGTGCCTTCGAGTATGAAGTGACTTTGCCCAATGGTCAGGCTCTGCTGTTGCAGGAGCGGGTTTATCGATCAGAGCAAGCAGACCCGGCGGATCATGCACCATGGACGGTGGGATTGATCCGAAAACTGCCACATCGGGATGTTCCAGCGCCCCTGCCTGAACAATCGGCCGACCCCTTGGAGGATCTCAAGGGCAACCCGCCGATTTTTATACTCGAATCCAGCGCTGGGCGCATGCATTTGGACCTGCATTTCCGGATTACTGCGATTGGGCAGCTCCAGGACACCGAACTGCAGCGCAGCAAACAAGCCGTGCATTTGCTGGACATGGTGTATGAAGAGGACCGTGAAACGCTGCTATCAACCCTGCAAACATCGGCGGACTCGCGCCTGAAAGGTCGCGCATTTGCGCGCTTAAGGATTCAGGACGAACGGCCTGTGTGGGCTCGGTTTTTGATTGAGCCCAGCCCATTGGCCCTGGAGAGCAGTCGCCGCACCTTGCAGCTGGTGTACACGAAAATGGTCAATGAGTCGGTGATGCTTGAGCGTAACCTGCTCGACCAGAGCCTGCTGAGCATGACCGAGAAAATCAGCGACCTCGGCACCTGGTTTTACCATGTCGACAGCGGCACCCTGAGAATATCCCAGCAATTTCGGCGCCTCTGCAAAGCCGAAGCAACACGCTTGAATACCATTTTTGAACTGACAGAGCTGTTGACCAAGCTGGCAGGTGAAAACCTTTCCGCCTTAATGATCGACTGCATCAACAGCCGCCAGGCCAAAACTGTTGAGTTTGAGTGCCGAACCGATGCGGCGCCCAACAAGCGCTGGTTCAAGCTCACCTTGCAACCCATTGTAAAAGGAGTACAAGGCAGCGTTGGGCTGTATGGATGCCTGGAAAATATCACGCAAGTCAAACAGACTTCCAAAATCCTCGAGGGTCAACATGGCTTTGTGAAGCGATTGCTGGCCCAGTTCACCCAAGGCATGCTGGAGTTGAACGAGCAGCTCGAGGTGAGTGGCATGGATTCGGCCGCCAAACACGCTTTGCTGGGGAAGGATGAGCAATTTCAATACAACACCCCCGCCCACCAGCTCTTGAAAATATCCCCAGACGCGCTGTTGATGGCCAAAACGCAAGCCACTCGACTGGGCACAGCCACACCCATCGAACATGCTTTGCCAGACCAGGATGTGATGCTCAAGATCATCATGATGCGAACAGAGTCTGGCTATGCGCTGCTCTTGACCGACGAAAGCAAAAGCAGCCGCACCAACCGCGACTTGCACATGCTGGCGTCTGCCGTGGAGCAAATCAATGAGGTGATCATGGTGACCAATGATTTGGCCGCCAATAGCACGGACTTCAAAGTGGTGTACTTGAATTCTGCCTTTGAAAATGTGACGGGGCAAAGCCTTGCAAGATGGATTGGACGCAACCCTTACCATTTGATTGCCGATCGCCTGCCCTTGAGAGACTTTCGGCGAATATTGGTGAGTTTGCTCAAACGTGAGCCCTTGAATTTGCACACCCACTATGAAACAGACGACAGCCAGACCATCCCTTGTGAAATACTGGTGTCGCCTTTTGTGGACAAACAAACAGGCACCCCATGGTCGTTGATTGTGTTTAGACCAGCGGCAGGCTAAAAAGACTGGGCACAAAAAGAACTCCCTGCGATAATCCCTTCAGCAGTGATTTCATCGAATAAAAACCAACAACAAGCCTTTGAAAAACTTGGATTTCCAGCTTCGATCATGGTTCAGCGGCGCAGCGCTGAGCCTCTGCCTATGCGCCACGCCAGCCATGGCGGTGGATTATTCCCTGTCTGGATTTGGCACCCTGCAGTACACCGTGGGTGACAATGAAGCCAAGTACCTTCGTTTTGTGGACGACGAAGGCACGTTGAAGGTCAACTCTGTGCTGGGCGCGCAGCTTGATGTGCAGTTTTCTCCCCAGTGGAGTGCAACAGTACAGTACGTGATTGCGCCCAAGCAAGACAACGACCAAGGCGCTGAAGTGGACACGCGCTGGGCCTTTGTAAAATGGCGCCCCAACGACAACCTGACGTTAAAACTCGGTCGTCAACGGCTCAACTTGTATCTGGATTCTGAGAACCTGGATGTGGGCCAAACCTATGTGCAAACCAATCTCAGCCCAGAGGTTTACTTCAATGCGGGCGTGTTGGCAATTGACGGATTTTCGGCCACGTACAACCTCGAAGACGCAGCGGGTCGTTATTGGGGCATCCAAGCCATCACAGGCAATCGGGACATCATTCAAAGGCCGGCGAATTTTCGCGGCGATTTCCCCACCAATGAATTTGAGTTTATTGGTTTGGTGATCAGCCTGGATGGCACCAATTACCGCGTCCAACTGGCCCACCACCAAGCCGATGTGATGCGCACCATCACGCAATTCAATGGCTTGCCGGTTGTGAATGGGGCTTTACAGGCCCAGGCCTATTTCACCAACTTGGGTGCGGAATACAAGTGGCAGGATTACACCCTGCGTGCCGAACTGGCGCAGGTGGAAATTGCCGCCCTCACCCAAGGGGTGATTCCGCTGCTGGGCCCTCAGGTTCAACGGGTGAGCACACCCAAGTTTCCCGAACACGGTGGCAACCTCACCTTGATTAGACGCGTGAACGACACGATTGCCGTGTACGGCAGCTTGGGTCGGTTTATTTCGGACTTCGATGACCAACACTCTGTGGCAGTGGGTGGTCGCTTTTTGCTCAGCCCCTCGCAATCGGTGAAAGCCGAATTGATGAAGGTGGTTGAAAAAAGCAATCGGCCACAGCTGTCTGACAACCGCGTGCGCAACACCACATTCCATGTGTTGAGCGTGAATTACAACTGGGTGTGGCAATGAAGATGCGCTTCGCCCAGTTTGTTTTGCTGGTGTTGGGTCTGTTTGGCCCGACCCTCGGCGCCACGGGCAGCGTGGGCGCTCAGGTGTTGGTGCTGGTTTCTGACAACAGCCACATCAGCGAAATCGATTTGCGAGAATTGCGCAGCCTTTACAAAGGCCGCCTGACACGCGTGAAAGGCAAGCCGGTGGTGCCCCTGAACACCGCACCAGGCAGTGTGGACCGAGAGGCATTTTTGAGTGAAATCATGAACCTAAACGAACTGGACTACACCGGTTACTGGCATGTGCGCCGCTACAGTGGCCAAGGTGTGCCGCCTGCCGAAGTTGAAACACGGCAGGCCTTGTTTGAAAGACTCAAAGGGAACAATGGGTTGATTGGCTACATCTGGGTTGAACCCGGCAAGAAGCCAGACCTGCCCAGCGGGATCAAACCGATCCGGGTGCGCTGAGGCGGCGAAACACCTCTACTCGCGGGTGTAGCCTTTGCTCAGAGGCAGCCACCACGTGAACCCAAACACCAGTGTTTTAACCACCACTTTGCCGGTCGGCAACTGCAGGGCTCTTAGCTTGTTGATGGCCAATGGGATTTCGAGCACATGGGCCAACAGGATGATTGCTGCCAGTGTGGTTAACCAAGGCAGGTGGAAACCCAACAACCCCACCAACGGGACAATCAACCAAAAAATGACCAACCCGGCTTGTAGCCCGTACCAAACGCGTTGTTCTTCTTGCAATGTTGTCTCCTGCTGGACTGCGTCAACGGGTTAGCACCGCTGTGCCAAAACAATCCATGTTGTCGATTTGTACATAAACCTCGTTGGCATCCAGGCCTAACACATCCAGTATCTCATCCAGCGCCCCCCCTAGACTGTTGAGCGCATTGTTCAAGGTGGGGTTGGTTGCCAACACAGTTAAAATACCGTTGAGCGCATTGACGTTGGTTCTGAGATTGGTCAGCAAATTGCCAACACCTTGAGAGGCCTCGAAGCTGTAGGACGTGGTCACCGTGGGGTCAGGATAACCCTGCAGGGCCACGCCATTGGCGGTGCCACTGCCAACCGAGGCATTCACGGTGGGGCGCCCCAGCATCGGCAACTGAGGCATCCCCAAGGCCGCTGACAATGGGGTCGACTGCAAATCAGCCAACACGCCCGAATTGGACTGCGGCAAGCGGCATTCAATGTCACGTATGTCCACTTCTCCGCCACCCGAGGTCACATTCAAATCCAGCAGCCCACTGATTCGAGTGGTGACCTGCAACTGTTCGGTTCGGGCTGTTGCGATCACACCGCCGTTGTTGTTCAACTTGGTGGCCACAAACATTTGAGGTGGACCCAAGACCTTGACACGCAGGGTGTTGCCCAAGCGAAGTTCCACGCCATTGCCTTGAATTCCCTCGGCTGCCGCAAAACTGGACGCAAACGCCAAGTTGCCCAAGCGAAGGGAAGCCCCCGCAAATTCAGAGTCTCCGGAGGTGTCCGCGGCAAGAATTTCGCTCAACAAAAACTCCGTGGTGGCAAAAGGTCCGTTGGTGGGCACCGCCACAACTGGTGCCCCCGGGCCAGCCACATTCAAAGCGGCTTGTATCAGATCGGTGGCCGTCACTTCGGTGGTGAGCAATTGCGCCATGTCGATTTGATCGCCCGCAGAAAATACGCCAAGCTCAACGCCCAATTGCAGCAAATCGACCTGCGTGTTGGAAGCCAGAAGACCTTGAAAACCCAGCAAGTTAAACCGCAGTTCTGCACCCAGCGCACTGAGCAAAGGCGACAACGCCGAGCCGTTTAAATTGGCGCTCAACAAGTTGGTGCCTACAATGCCAGAAATCAAAGGTGTGACCGTGGCCTCCGCCACTGCAACCACAGGTTCTGTGCCCAAAAAGGCGGCCGGCACATTGCGCACCACTCGAACCAACACCGACTGCTGGCATGCGTTGGACGGCAACAGGGTGTTGGTGCCACGCACATTGCAGTTGAGGGTGATGCTGTCGGTGGTGTTGTCCAGGCCATTGCGCGCCGCCAAGTCACGGGCGGCCTGGAACCCATTGGGTGCATTGTCAATGTCGCTGGCCGCGGCCTTGGCCGCCAGATCGGCAAGGCGCTGAACTTCTTCTTTTTCCCAGACCACCTGCCCCAAACCGAGCACCCCCAAGGCGCCCAAGGTCATGAGGATGATGAAGATGGTGAGCACGGTGACCGCACCGCGCTGCCTGGGTGGATGGGTCATGTTACCCCCGATTGGCCATGCGCTGTACCTCGCGCCACAAGCCATCAATTTCTGCCGCGGCCTTGGAGCTGGGTGCAAACTCGGTGACAGACTTGCCGAGCCCCACGCTGATCACAAAATCGTTGCGCTCGTGGACAATGGTTCGGCAAACGTTGCCAGTGGCTTTGAGTTGTTCAAAGACGATTTCGGGTGTTTTGCTCAAAACCGAGGCGCCGTTGATGACCCACGTCACCTTGCTGCCTGCATCGGCCGCCCATTCCAGGGTGCTGCTTGCACTGTGAATATCCAAGGGGCTGGCCTTGGTGGGGATCAACACCAGATCGGCATGCTCCAGGGCGTCTTTGACCCACTTTTTGTCGGTTGGGGGCATGTCGATGAATACAAAGTCGAATCCCTCATCTTCCAGCTCCGCGAGGTCCAGTGCAATATCGCCTGAGCCCACCTTGCGCACCAGCGGGTAATCTTTGTCCCGCAGCGAGGCCCAGAACAAGCTTGAGCCCTGGGGGTCGGAATCCAGCAAGGCCACTTTCTTCTTGCCATATTGCGTGGCATGGGTGGCCAAGTTCAGGGACAACGTGGTTTTGCCGGCCCCGCCTTTGCGGCTGCTGATGATGATGGTCTTCATGGGTGGAGCGCCTTCCTGTGCGAATGGAATTCTTTGCAATTCAGAGAATTTATTCTAACTTGCCAGCACAGTGGGGAAAAAGTTCTTCGATGCGCTCTTTGCGCAGGGGCATTTGAATGCTTTGACGGGTTTGCCACAGACCGATTTGGTCGGTCATCAAGGCGCTGCCTACCCAACCATCCTGCCCACCCAACAACACAAAATAATTGGCATCGGGGTCCTGAAGATCGGAGAGATGCCGGCTTTGCGAACCATAGCTGGTCTCGTCGAATCCACTCAGCAGACCATGGGCATTTTTCATCAAGGTTTCCCTGGAGCCCGCGGCTGGCATGGATTTGGACGAAAACAGCTTGCCCAACAAAGGCACATGCCCCAGGACGTGGCGCAGACGCACCTTGTGCAGATTGCCCCACAATTGCCAATGTGGCGCACACTCCACAGCCCATTGCAGCGCCTTGGGCACATGCGCACTGCGTTCCTGCGGGGTCAGCATTTCCAGATCTTCCATGAGGCAAGCACTCAAATAGGACCATTGATCCATCAATGTGGGAATTCGGCCTCCGTGGCGTAAAACCGACAACTCCCGGACCATGGCGTGCAAAAGAAATTCAAACTGCACGGCGGCAAAGCTGTCTGCGGTGTAGCTGCCATCCCACAAGTCGATGGCCTTGCAAAGCACCTGCTGGGAATTGGACTGGGCATGAGGCGCGCAGTAGGCCGCAAGATGGCTGGAGAGCTTTTCTGCCAATGGGGATGTCACGTCCAGTTGCAGATTCAGCAGGTCTTCGGGCCCCAGACGCTTGTGCTGGGCAAACAAGCTGCGGGCACGCATCACCCGGTCATCCCCGTTGAACAAAAACCCCAACCCGCTTACCTCTGAAGGCCTGTTGTTGGCCGACACAATGAACCCTTCAGGCGGATTGATCACACTGGGAAAGTCGCTGGCACACACCTGGGAGGACCAATGCGCATGGGCAAGGTCTTCGGCCAAGACCCAATCGTCATCGGGAAAACCAGGCCGCTTTGGCAAGGTGGCCGCCAGCACATGCCCAATGTTGCCTTGGGTGTCGGCCCCAAGCACATTCAGGGGTGTAACCCCCACGCCAGCCATGGCCTGGTGCAACTCTTCCACCGTGCGTGCCCGCATGGCTTTTAAAAAGCAGGTGATTTCGTCGGTGGGCCAGTGACCTGCCCAGCGCAGTGCCAAGTGGTCTTTGCCGCACAGGCGCCCCAGCGCCTTGCAATCGGTCAGCACGGGCCCATGCGGCGTGTGCCGCAAGTTGCGATGACGGGTCCAACCCCAGCGGGTTTTGATGCGGGTGGTTTGCACCGTCGCGTTGTGCAAGGTGGTTTGATCCAGGCGGACCAAATCGGAGGAGGCCGCCCGCAAATTGGTACCGCCCCAAGCCAATGCATGATTGCGGCCCAAACCCAGCACGGGCACACCGGGAAACATCAGGCCCACGGCCTTGTGACTCGGACCGTTTAAGCCCACCATCATCCAGACGTTGGGCAAATGCTGCCCCAAGTGCGGATCGTTCACCATGAGCGGATGTCCGCTCTGGGTGCGCGTGCCATCCAGCACGATCGAATTGCTGCCCGAGCGGGACACACCTGTTAAAAAATCCCCAAGGGCTTGAACTGCACTGGGACGCAGGTTGCCAGGGGCATCAAAGCTGGTTGAGACACCCGCCCCCACGCGCTTGAGCCGATTCCACCAGGCGATGAAATCACCAGACAATCGGTGCTCTATCAACGAAAAATAAATGGGCCAGTTGACATCGGCCCCCGCCAAGCGCCCCAAACGCAGAATATCCAGGGGGGTGTATGGCTCAGGGCTTATGCCCAGCAAACGTTCGTCCACGCCCCGCCCACGCTGGGCCTGCACGCAATTGAGCCCGTCCACAAACTGCTGCACCCAAGTTTTGGACTCCTGCGGCATGCGCTCCCAAATCTCGGAGGCCGCGCGCCCAAAATCCAGCAAACGAATCAAGTGATCCATGTCCACGAAGGACCTGCCTCCCATTTCAGCAAGCCGCCCCTGCGCCAAGCGCAATAAAAATTGTAGCTGTGGGCCACGCTGAAACTCGGTGACCGTGCCCAAGGCAAAAGCGAGCTGTGCGTCTGACTGGGCATGCACATACGGCACCAGGTTTGCATTGAAGCGCACCCCCGTGCCAGTCTCAAAAGGCAGGTTCAGGGCTCTGAATTGAGCAAGCCGCTCTTCCAGCCCCAGGCTGGGGTAACGAATGGACAACCAGCCCATGCGGGCAGACAAACGAGCCAACCCATGCGCCAACTTGCGCAGCAAGGGGCTGCGCACAGGCCCCAGGGATTTGAACATGTGTGTGAATCAGGACAGACCGTACGACACCAATTTGCCAAGCCGCTTTTGCAGTTTTTTATGAAGGCGGTGCTGACGCCCGGCTTGAATACGGGCGTTGAGGTGGTTGACCCAAAAAATGGCTTGACGCATGAATAGGAACCCGCAACATCGAATGCTTTAGTGTGGCGGACTCATGTTGCAGGGGTGTGACAAGCCGTGTTGGGCCTTAGGCCACCTTCTTGTTGCGGGATTTGCTGGCCTGTTCTACCTCAGCGTGCAGGGCAACAAACTCCTGGGCCAATTTGTGCCCGGGCATGAAATGAATCATGGGCTTGGACACGTCGTGACTTTCTCGAATTTTGACCGAGGACGACAAGGTGCTGGTTAGCACGGGATGCCCCTCCTCACGCAACTCCGCCACCAGTTTTTGCGGCAGGCTGGCCCGCGGCTGAAACTGGTTCACCACGATGCCCTCCACACTCAAACCTGGATTGTGATCGGCGCGAATTTCGTTCAAGGCGTCCAGGAGGTTATACAGTGCGCGGCGGGAAAACTCATCGCAGTCAAAAGGGATCAACACGCTGTTGGCTGCAATCAGGGCTGAGCGGGAAAAAAAGTTCAGGGCTGGCGGGGTGTCGATATAGATGCGGTCGTATTGGCCAGTCAACTCCTCCAGGGCCTCACGCAACTTGAAAATTTTGTAACGGGAGTCAAGCTTCACTTGCAATTCCTCGAGCCCGGGGTGGCTACCCAGCAGGTGGAGGTTGTCGTATGGGGTCTCAACAATAAATTCTGCGCTCTTTTTGGGGCGGATTTTGAAGTTGAGCGCTTGGTCGTAAAAGTCGGCCAGGGAATACGCCAGCGACTCGCCTGGCTCCCCGGTGATGTATTGGGTGCTGTTGCCTTGCGGGTCCAGGTCAATCAGCAGGGTTTTTAAACCTTGATGGGCCGAAATGGCCGCCAGATTGCTGGTGATGGTGGATTTGCCCACGCCACCCTTTTGATTGAAGACCACCCGGTGCATGCGTTTCCCCTTAAACGAGCTTTTTCAGTATGGTCACCACTTTATCAAAGACTGAGCCATATGGGGCGCGCAGCAAAGGCGCTGCGTTGAATTTCGATTGCTCCAGCACGGGTTTCAATTTGGACATGGTCTCGAACCCCACCAGGCCGTGGTAGGCGCCCATGCCACTGCTGCCCACACCGCCAAAGGGCATGTTGTCGTTGAGCACATGCCACATGGCGTCATTGACGGTGACGCCTCCCGAGACGGTTTGACCCAAAACAGCGTGCTTTTCGTGAGTTTTGCTCACAAACAGGTACAGGGCGATGGGACGGGGCTTGCCTTGCACAAACGCAATGGCATCGGCCAGGGTGTTGTATGGCACGATCGGCAGGATGGAACCAAACACCTCCTCCTGCATCACCCGCATGTCTGGTGTTGGATTAACAATCAATGTGAGCGGAAACTTCTGGATTTCGGGCGCAAAAATCTCATGGGCGGGATTGATCTCTATCACCTCTGCCCCTTTGATGCGCGCATCTTCAACCAGCTCGTACAAGCGCGCCACGTGCTTGGCACTGATCACGCAAGACACATCTGGGTTGTTTCGCACCGTGGGGTATTGCTTGTGGGTGGCGCGCTTGAGCTGCGCAATAAATTTGCGCAAATCTGCCTGGGGCACCAAAGCGTAATCTGGCGACACACAAACCTGGCCTGCATTGAGCATCTTGCCCTGCGCTGCGCAGGCGGCCGCCTTGGTCAGATTGCCGCTGGGTGCAACAATCAGGGGAGATTTGCCGCCCAACTCCAGAGTGACCGGCGTTAAATTGTCTGCAGCGGCTTTGGCCACCAGCTTGCCCACCCGCTGAGAGCCGGTGAACAGCAGGTGATCAAAGGGCAATTTGGAAAACGCCTCTGCCACCGTTGCGTCGCCCTCGATGACGGCCACCAGTTCTTCGCCAAAATTGTCTTCCAGCAAACGCGCCATCAGCGCTGATGTGCGCGGGCTGTACTCACTGGGTTTGAGCATGCAGCAATTGCCTGCCGCCAGCGCAGAGGCAATGCCCGCAAAACTCAAATACACCGGGAAGTTCCAGGGTGTGATGATGCCAATCACCCCCAAAGGCTGGGGCAGCACATACGACACCGAAGGCCGCAACTGCCAAGGTGTTGGCACCCTGCGTTTTTTCATCCAATGCTTGAGGTTTTTTTTGCTGTGCCGGATTGCACCAAGCGTGCTGACAATGTCAAGCATGGTGGA
Organism: Limnobacter sp.; assembly: GCA_036275655.1. Classification (GTDB taxonomy): domain Bacteria; phylum Pseudomonadota; class Gammaproteobacteria; order Burkholderiales; family Burkholderiaceae_B; genus Limnobacter. The sequence goes on from DASUDK010000164.1 coordinate 19,330, forward strand.
CTCGTGGCGCGAGCGATGGCCAAAGTCATCGGACATGGCCGCAATCAAAGACGCCTCGTTGCGCAGAATAATTTCTTCGAGCAACTCCAGGTTGGCCAGGCGCTCTTGAAGGCTGGGTGACGGATTGGACAGGTAGGTGCGTTTTTGGCAATGAAACACATCCTGCAAGCGACCGCTGACCAGCTGAATGTTGTCCACGCGATCCATGGCGCAGGTCTCCGACTGTTGTTGGCCAGGGCTTGGGTTTTTTACCTGCGCCCCGCACTTTGTCATGAGCCCTGATTTTGCGGGGGGAAGCCAGCCGACACAACCCCCTCAAATGAACTGTACAGAAATGAAAAAAGCGGGCCGTAAAGACCCGCTTTTTCAAGCGCTTGCTACAAACTTACATCACGCTTTGCCCGCTGGCCTTTTGGCCAAAAAGTATGCGAGTGCTGGCAAAAACACCACCGCCCCGACCATGTTCCACAAGAACATGAAGGTGAGCAGCAAGCCCATGTCAGCCTGGAATTTGATGGGTGAAAACGCCCAAGTGGCCACACCAATGCCCAGCGTAAGCCCAGTGAACACAACGGCCTTGCCTGTGGATTTGAGGGTTTCAAAGTAAGCATCTGCCAGGCTCATGCCCTCTTTGAGATACTCCTCCAGCTTGCCATAGATGTAGATGCCGTAGTCCACGCCAATGCCCACACCCAAAGCAATCACCGGCAAGGTGGCCACTTTCACGCCGATGCCCAACACCACCATGAGCGCAGAGCACAGCAAAGAGGTGAGCGCCAACGGCGCGATGATGCAAATCACCGTGCGCACCGAGCGGAACGCAATCAACACCAAAAGGGCCACCACCCCATACACCCAAATCAGCATTTCAACTTGGGCACGGTTGACCACCTCGTTGGTGGCCGCCTCAATGCCGGCGTTGCCCGCGGCCAGTTTAAATGTGACATCCTCACCAGGGTCCATGCTGTTGATGATGCGCTGCGCTTCAGACACCACGCGCTCCAGGGTTTCGGCCTTGTGGTCCTCCAAGAACACAACAATCGGCATGAAACTGCAATCCGAACTGAACAAGCCATCGGAGAGGTTCATGCCACTGATGGTGCCGTTCAACACAAACTGATTGCGGTTCAGCGTCATCCACTTCAGGTCGCCTTCGCTGTAGGCGCTGATCACAAACTTGGAACGGTCTGCCAGCGAGACGCTGCTCTGCACGCCAGGCACTTGTTCAATTTGCCATTGGAACAAATCCACCGCCGTGAGGGTGTTGTACTTGATACACCCGTCTTTCACCGTCTCCACCATCACCACAAACACATCGGTGCTGGTGGAGTAATTGTCTGTGACATAGTTGTTGTCGAGGTTATACCGGGAGTCTGCACGCAGTTCAGGGGCGCCTTTGTCGAGGTCGCCGATTTTTACATTGGCATTGCCCCACAAGCCCACCGCCAGCAAGGCGAAGCCCACCACCAGCGCGCCCACAGCCATTTTGGGTTGTGCAAAACCCGCCAAAAAATGCCAAAAGCGGTTGCTGCCACTTTCGGCGGCCTGCAATCGCTTGACCGCTGACTCGTCCACCCCGGTGTAACTCATGATGAGTGGAAGCAACACCAAATTCGTGAGAATAATGGCCGCAACACCAATCGACGCTGCAATGGCCAAGTCGCGAATCACCGGGATGTCGATCACCATGAGGGTTGCAAAACCAAAGCCATCCGACACCAGCGCTGTGAGGCCGGCGACCACCAAGCCACGGAAAGCCAAGCGGGCGGCGTCCAAGCGGTTGTAACCTTCGCCTTGCTTGTGTGCAATCGCGTTGACGATTTGCACACCATGGCTCACAGCGATTGCAAACACCAGGAAGGGCACCAACATGGAGTAAGGATCCAGCCCCATGCCCAGTGCGTTGATGAGCCCCAGTTGCCAGACCACTGCGACAATCGAACACACCAGGGTGGCGGCCGTGCTGCGTATGCTGCGGGAATACAGGTAAAGCATCACCAAGGTGATGAGCACCGCCACGGCAAAGAACATCACCACCTGTGTGGCGCCCTCGATGAGGTCACCCACAATTTTTGCAAAACCTGTGACGCGAATCTCGATTTTGTCGGAGTTGAATTGCTGGCGCAGCTCGGTCTCAATTCGCTCAGAAAATTCTTTGTAGTCCAGGCGTTGACCTGTTTCCGGATTGATCTCCAGCAAGGGCAAATACACGATGGAGCTTTTGAAGTTGTTGCCCACCAAACGACCAATCTGCCCCGACAACTCGACGTTTTGCCGTACCTGTGCAATGCTCTCGGCGCTGCCATTGTAGGTTGCGGGAATCACCTGCCCGCCTTCCAGGCCCTCTTCGGTCACAGACACCCAACGGGTGTTGGCAGTCCAAAGCGAAGCCATTTCAGGGCGGTTAACACCCGGGATGTAAAAGGCTTTGTCGGTGACCTGTTTTAGAGTTTCCAAATATTCCGCAGAAAAAATATCGCCTTCCTTGGCCTCCACGGTGACGCGCACCACGTTGCCCAAGCCCGACAATTCATTGCGGTTTTTCATGAAATTTTGAACAAACTCATGATTGCTTGGAATCATTTTTTCGAAGCTGGCGGCCACTTTGAGTTGCGTGGCCTGCCAACCCAGCAACACCGTAACAATGGCGAGCACACACAGCACTGCCACCCGGTTGTTAAACACAAGGCGTTCAATCCAGGGGCCTTGCGTGGAGTTTTTGTTGATAGAAGTCATTGCGAGTGCCAGGTCCGGTTATTTGAATTCAGACAAAGACATGGTTTTGAATCCACGCATGCCTGCCAGCAGAACATTGTCTGCGTTGAGCTGCACCACGGCAGCTGAGGGGAGTTTGTCCTGCCGGCGCACCACCTGCAGGGTCTGGAAGTCGTCCTGGCTCTTGGCCACCAGACCACGCGAGCCGACCACCAACATGGCACCATTGTCCAGAACCACGCCCGAGCTGAAGGTTTCACGCAGGTTGGTTGTTACCTCTTGCCATTGCTGTTCGCCAAAAGGCAAACGGAAGGCGTGGCCGCGCAGCCCCACGGCCACGATGGTGCGGGTGGTGGGCGCCTCCAGCAAGCCAAACACCGACCCGTCGTAATCAATCTTCTTGGCCACCCAACTCTCGCCTTCGTCGCTGCTTACAAAGACCGAGCCCTGCTCACCCGCCACCCACACCTCGCCAGTTTTGGTCAACAGCAAAGCATTGAGGTGGTAGTTGTTGGGGTTTTGAATGCGATCGCCCAAGTATTGCCAGTTGGCACCTTGATCGGTGCTTTTGAGCAATTGTCCGTAAGCACCCGCCACAATCACCGTGCCTGTGGGCGTTACCACCACATCCATCAGGGGTTTGGAGGGCCCCACTTCCACATCGCCTTGGGCGGTGTCCACTTGGAACATCGCCTCTTCCGCAGCCACCTCCAGTTGCTCACGCACTTCGTCTGATGCGTTGGCGGGCAACTCGTCGACTTTGGCCTGCAGTGCATCGGCACGCGCCTGCACCACATCAAGTACAAATTGGTTGATGGTGTTGCCATCCATCAGCTTGGTCCAATTGGCACCACCGTCCTCGGTTTTTAGCACCACGCCATCATGCCCCACGGCATAGCCCAAGGCCTCGTTTGCAAAAGCCACGGAGGTGAGGGTGATGGACACCGGCACTTTGCCAGGCACCCAGGTTTCGCCTTGGTCGGTGCTGCTCAAAATTTGGCCAAATTCGCCAGCAGCCACCAATTTGTTGCCCACGCGCTCCACATCCAGCAGCAAACTGCGTTTGGCATGCACGGTGGGGATGGCGGGTATTTGGAGCAAATCCACCTTGGCCTGCAGCGCACCGCCTTGCATCATGAGCGAGCCGCCCACGGTGACACCGGCCAGCGCCAGCCACAAGGCCTTGCGTGAAAAACGGGCTTTGAATGACATGAAATGCTTTCCTTGCTAGATAAAAAAAGACTGCCTGAGGATCAAAGCCTCAGACAGTCTGTTTCACAACGATTACTGAACACCCAAGCGGCGCAGGCCTGCGGGCGTGTAGTTGGCGCGGTCTGGCGTGAAGTCGAACACAAACGGCTGCTCGGCTTCGTTGGTCAAACCAATGGTGAGGTAACGGCCAGCTTGCAGGTCATAAAGCACCTCGGCTGCGTAGAAAGGAACCTTCTCGTTGTAGTACTGCAGAGAATGCGATTCTGCAACGCGCCACAATGCCCCCTTGCCGTCGTAGTGATCAATCACCGCGGCTTGCCAGTTGTCCTCGTTCACATAAAACACGCGCTTGGCGTAAATGTGACGAGCATCGCTCTTGAGCGTGGCTTCCACTTCCCACACACGGTGCAACTCAAAGCGCAAATGCTCTGGGTTCATGTGCAGTGGCTGATGGATCTCTTTGTAGGTCAGCTTGTTGTTGGCCAGGCGGTAGCTGTTGTAAGGGATGTACATCTCTTTTTTGCCCTTCAACTTCCACTCATACCGGTCGGGAGCACCGTTGTACAGGTCGTAGTTGTCGGTGGTGCGCAAACCATCGGCCGCTGTTCCGGGTGAGTCGTAAGCCACCTGGGGTGCGCGACGCACGCGGCGTTGACCCGCGTTGTACTGCCAGGCACGGCGGCCCTCTTTCACCTGGTCCAGTGTATCGTGCACAAGCAACACGTTGCCTGACACAGACACGGGGCTCTTCAAGATTTGGTAGAAGTAGAAATTGATGTTCTCGTCTTCACCCGCCTTGTAGAAGTTGGGCAAATTGCGCGGGAACACCAAGGTGTCTTCAATGCGGTTGATGATGAATGTGCCATCACGCTCCACGGGCACCTGCACAAAATCACGCTTGGCCGCGCCACCGCGATAACGGGTGAGGTGGTTCCAAATCACTTCCACGCCGTTTTGTGGGATCGGGAATGGAATGGCCTGCTCAAACTTGTCTACACCGTTGCCACCGTCTGTGGTCACAGCGTTGACCGCGTTCTTTTTGGCAGCATCCAGCACCTTTTGTGGATAGGCTGTGGAGCGATGTGTTTTGTACACATTCATTTTGTAGGTGGGGTACTTCTTGAGCATCTGGTACTGGCCTTCCGACAGGTTGGCTTTGTACTGGTCTGCATTGGCCCCGGTGATGGTGAACAATGGCTTTTCGCTCGCAAATGGATCCACCAGGTGGGCACCTGGTTTGTAACCTGCGGGCGCCTTGGTCAGACCGCCCGTGTAGGCTGGAATGGTGCCTGCCGCATTGCCGGCTTTTTCAGCACCAAACTCGGTGAGCGTGGTGCCCAGCTTGGCAGCCTCTTGAGCACTCACGGCCGCATGCGCTGCACCGGCGGCGAACAAGCTTGCCAGAGCCAGTGCTGTGAGTTTTGTTTGTAACTTCAACATAAAAAATCCTCCAGTGTGTCTCTGTTCTTAGAATGAATA